>NZ_JAHXBZ010000004.1:0-163048 GCF_019448275.1 Streptococcus humanilactis
CCGTGAAAAGGCGGTGTCTTAACCCCTTGACCAACGGACCAGAGTTGTTATTTTCAACTCTTACTATTATACCGACTTTTTATTTTTTGTCAACTACTTTTTTAAACTTTTTTTATTAATTTTACAACAGCTTCAGTTCGAGCTGTATGTGGGAACATATCGACCGACTGGATATAATGAAGATCATAGACTTCTACTAAGCGTACCAAATCACGAGCCAAGGTCGAAACATTACAAGAAATATAAACCATTTTTTCTGGCACATAAGTAAGAATAGTATCTAATAACTTATCATCCAGACCTGTACGTGGTGGGTCCACAATCAGAGCATCTGCTCGGTAGCCTTCCTTGTACCAACGAGGAATAATCTCTTCTGCCGTTCCAGCTTCATAATGAGTATTGTCAAATCCCATTCTTTTCGCATTTCGCTTGGCATCTTCAATAGCTTCTGGGATAATATCCATTCCTCTAAGTGTCTTTACTTTCTTTGCAAAGGCAAATCCAATCGTTCCCACTCCACAATAAGCGTCAATCAAATGGTCTTCTTTATTAACATCCAAGGCTTTTACCGCCTCGTTATAAAGAACTTCTGTTTGTTCAGGATTTAGTTGATAGAAAGCTCGAGGAGATAGTGAAAATTCATAATCGAGTACACCTTCTTGAATACTCTCTTGTCCCCAGATAATCTCTGTCTTTTCACCATAAATCTCACTGGTTTTAGCTGTATTTGTATTAACAGCTACTGTCACAACTTCTGGAAAATCTTTAACTAAGTCTTTTACTAGTTGGGTTAAATTAAGCTGACGATTTGTAACAATAATAATCTGAACCTGTCCAGTCTTTCTTGCTCGTCGAACCATTATAGTTCTAACACCTAGAATTTTTCTCTCATCTGTGATTGGAATTTGGTGAAAAGTAAGTAATTCCGCTAGACGATTAGCAATCACTTGGGTTTCCTTGTCTTGTACCAGGCAGTCTTTCAACTCTACTAAATAATGAGAGTTTTGTACATATAAGCCCGCCTTGACCTGATTCTTAAATTTTCGAGTCTGAAATTGTAACTTAGCACGGTAGTACTTTGGTTCCTGCATACCAATCGTCGGACGTATTTCATAATTTTCATATCCTGCAGGGGCAAATTTTTTCAGTGCTTGATGAAGCAAGTCCGTCTTGAACTCCAGTTGCTTATCATAATGCAGGTGCATGATTTGGCAGCCTCCGCACTCATTGTAAATAGTACATGCTGGCACAACACGGAATTTAGACTTCTTGTTGACCTTCAGTAATTTTGCCTCTACAAAGTTACGTTTAATAGAAGTAATCTGACAATAGATATCTTCACCTTTGAGAGCACCAGGCACAAAGACTAATGTTTTTTGATAAAAGCCGATTCCCTCACCATTAATTCCCATGCGCTTGATTTTTAATGGTATTTTTTGTTTTACTTTCAGATTCATACCCCTATCTTATCACATTTTGAGTTATAATAGAACTATGAAAATCACAAAACTTGAAAAGAAAAAAAGACTCTATCTGATGGAGCTTGATAATGACGACAAATGCTACATTACTGAAGATACTATTGTTCGCTTTATGTTATCAAGAGATAAGGTGATAAGCGAAGAAGAATTGAAAGAGATTCAGGAGTTTGCCCAATTTTCTTACGGTAAGAATCTAGCTCTCTACCACCTATCCTTTAAAGCACGCACTGAAAAAGAGGTTAGAGAATATCTAAAAAAATACGATATTGATGAAAACATCGTTTCTCAAGTCATTGCTAATCTTAAAGAAGATAAGTGGATTAATGATGGTCAGTACGCTTATGCTATCATCAATGCCAATCAACTTTCAGGAGACAAGGGGCCTTATGTACTGACTCAGAAACTAACACAAAAGGGAATTTCAAAATCTACTATAGAAGAGAACTTGAAAGAATTTGATTTTTCTGAAGTTGCTCAACGCGTAGCTAATAAACTATTGAAAAAATATGAAGGAAAACTTCCAGCTCGTGCTTTGCAGGATAAGATAATCCAAAATCTGACCAACAAGGGGTTTTCCTATTCTGATGCTAAAAGTGCCTTTGACCAGTTGGATAGTCAAGTTGACCAAGAAACGACTCAGGAACTCATCTTCAAGGAACTTGATAATCAATATGCCAAGTATGCCCGAAAATATGAAGGATACGAACTTAAACAACGTTTAACTCAAGTTTTAGCACGAAAAGGCTACGATTTTTCGGATATAGCAAGCGCTCTCAGAGAATATCTTTAATATTTTCATGTAAAATTCACAGATTTTAGGTAATTTTATGGTACAATAGTAAACGATAAACTTATAAATTGTAGAAAGTTGGTTAGTTATGAAACTTCCAAAAGAAGGCGACTTTATTACAATTCAAAGTTATAAGCATGATGGGAGTCTCCACCGAACTTGGCGGGACACCATGGTACTAAAAACAACAGAAAACGCCATTATTGGTGTCAACGATCATACACTGGTTACCGAAAGTGATGGTCGTCGTTGGGTCACTCGAGAACCGGCTATTGTTTACTTTCACAAGAAATATTGGTTTAATATCATTGCCATGATTCGCGATAATGGAATTTCCTACTATTGCAATATGGCTAGCCCCTACTATCTGGATGAAGAAGCACTGAAGTATATTGATTACGATTTGGATGTTAAAATTTTTACAGATGGGGAAAAACGTCTCTTGGACGTTGAGGAGTATGAGCGTCACAAACGCAAAATGAATTATTCTGATGACTTGGACTACATTTTAAAAGAACATGTTAAAATTCTTGTTGATTGGATTAACAATGGACGAGGTCCTTTCTCAGAAGCCTATGTAAACATTTGGTACAAGCGCTATGTAGAACTAAAGAATCGGTAAAGTTGTCAAACTGGGGTTAAGACCCCGGTTTTTTTATTTTAAAAACCCAGCTTTACAGCTGGGGTGATTTCTATATATCTAATTTCGTAACAGTAAATTTGATGTGGGAATAGTCTTTTTCAACATCCTTATCCAGCAAGAAAGCTGTAGCATCTTTCTTAACCTGAACCAGGTCAATATTCTGGGCTTGGGCTGCATAGACGCATCCACAATAACATTGACGATAGATATCATACTCCTCACACATCTCTACTGAACGTTTGTAGCCTTGATTTTTCTTGAAATCGCTGGGAAGATAGTGGGTGGTATAAATTTTTTGCACGTCGATTCCGATGCTGTTGATGGTTTGAGAATTCTTATGAGGACTGATGGTTAAAGCCGAACCGAAGTAGTCAAAGCCTAAATCCATAGCCACTTGAGCTGTCTTATCCAGTCGGTAGTCAAAGCAAACCTTACAACGGTCGCCACCTTCAGGCTCTTCTTCCAGTCCTCTGACTAACTTACGATATTCATTTGGTTCGTAGGGAGCTTCTAGATACTGGACCGTATTTCCTGTCCGCTCATTAAAATCACTGACAAATTTCTTGGTAACATAGGCTCGCTTATGGTATTCTGCCTTGGGATGGATATTAGAATTGGCAAAATAAATGGTCACGTCTGCATACTTAGTCAAATATTCTAGAGTATAGGTACTGCAAGGGGCACAGCAAACATGCATGAGAATAGTTGGACGTTGCTCATTTTTCTCCCATACTTGTACCATCTTCTGCATGACACGGTCATAATTAATCTTCTGATTGGGGTTCATCTTGCTCAGAATTTCTTCTACATCGATCATGTTCTTCTCCTTTTTATAGTCTTATTTTATCATATAAGTTAGGAGAGCTCAAATCAATTTAGAAGTGAATATCATAAAAAGGAGGAATAGGCATTCCCTCCTTTTGTGTTTTTTATAAGTTGTTTTCTATAGAAAGCTTACATCATGCCGCCCATCATGCTTGGATCCATTGCTGGAGCCGGAGCTGCTGGTTCTGGTTTATTGGCTACGACTGCTTCCGTAGTCAAAATCAAGCTGGCTACAGATGCTGCATTTTGTAGAGCTGAACGACTCACTTTAACTGGGTCGATAATCCCTTGATCAATCATGTTAACCCATTCGCCAGTTGCTGCGTTGAAGCCTGTACCAACTTCAGCATTTTTCAAACGATCGATAACGATAGAGCCTTCAAATCCTGCATTGTGGGCGATTTGACGAACAGGTTCTTCCAAAGCACGGAGAACAATATTGCGGCCCGTTGCTTCGTCTCCTGTCAATTCCAAATCAGCCACGGCTGGAATAACATTGACAAGGGCTGTTCCACCACCTGCAACGATACCTTCTTCAACAGCTGCACGAGTAGCGTTGAGGGCATCTTCAATGCGGAGTTTCATTTCTTTCAACTCAGTTTCAGTTGCAGCTCCGACCTTGATGACTGCTACACCACCTGACAATTTCGCCAAGCGTTCTTGCAATTTTTCACGGTCAAATTCAGAAGTTGTGGTTTCGATTTGAGACTTGATAACTGCAACACGGTGAGAAATCGCTTCAGGATTTCCAGCACCTTCTACGATAACAGTGCTATCTTTGTCCACAGTTACTCTCGCTGCTTGACCAAGAGCTTCAATTGTCGCATCTTTCAACTCAAGACCAAGATCTTCTGTGATAACTGTTCCGCCTGTTAAGATGGCGATATCTTCAAGCATGGCTTTGCGACGGTCACCAAAACCAGGTGCCTTGACTGCTACCACATTGAAGGTTCCACGAATCTTGTTCAATACAAGGGTTGGAAGAGCTTCACCATCTACATCATCCGCAATAATCAAGAGTGGACGATTGCTTTGGAGAATGCTTTCTAGGAGTGGCAAGATTTCTTGGATATTTGAAATCTTCTTGTCAGTAATCAAAATGTATGGATTTTCAAGATCAGCTACCATTTTTTCGCTATCTGTCACCATATACTGTGAAAGGTAACCACGGTCAAACTGCATTCCTTCCACAACTTCAAGTTCTGTTTCCATACCGCGTGACTCTTCGATAGTGATGACACCATCTTTGCCAACTTTCTCCATGGCTTCAGAAATGTATTCACCGACTTTTTCAGAACGAGAAGATACAGCTGCAACTTGAGCGATAGCTTCTTTATTAGCAACAGGGATGGCATTGTTTTTCAAGGCTTCAACTGCTGCGGCAACTGCTGTTTCAATCCCACGACGAATGCCGATTGGATTTGCACCTGCTGTGACGTTTTTGATTCCTTCACGGACGATTGCTTGGGTCAAAACAGTTGCAGTTGTAGTCCCATCACCTGCAATATCATTGGTTTTTGAAGCTACTTCTGATACCAATTTGGCACCCATATTTTCAAAATGGTCTTCCAATTCGATTTCTTTAGCAATGGTCACCCCGTCATTGGTAATCAAAGGTGAGCCAAATGATTTTTCCAACACAACATTACGACCTTTTGGTCCCAAAGTTACTTTAACAGTATCTGCAAGGATATCGACACCACGGACCATGGCTGAACGAGCATCAGATGAAAATTTAATTTCTTTTGACATACTTACTTTCTCCTTCTATTCTTCAATGATAGCCAAGATGTTAGCTTCGCCAACGATGATGTACTTCTCATCACCATCTTTGACATCAAGACCTGCGTGGGCTTCAACTAAGACACGGTCTCCAGTCTTAACACTTGGAGCAACCAAGTCACCGTTCAAGGTACGAACACCTTGTCCAGTAGCCACAACTTTGGCTGTTTTAGTTTTTTCTTGGGCTGAACCTGCGAGGACAAAACCTCCAACAGTTTGTTCTTTTTCTTCTACTTTTAAGACCACACGGTCCCCTAATGGTTTCAACATCTGTTTTCCTCCATGATGAACTACATATTATTAGCACTCTTTATATCTGAGTGCTAATTTATAGTTCTATTGTATCACTTGGTCAGAAATAGTCAAGAAAAAAGTCTGACTTTCTCAAGATAAAAAGCCTGAGAGCAACTCAGACTTTTCAATGTTTAAAATGGCAATTCTTCCTCTTCCAAAACCAAATCTGCCAAATCCTGCCCTGCGTTATTTTCTCGCATGGCACGTTGAGCACGACTTTCCAAGAGTTGGAATCCTGTCACAAGGACTTCGGTCACATAGTTCATTTGACCATTTTTCTCAAAGCGACGAGTACGCAATTCCCCATCAACGGAAATGAGACTTCCTTTAGTTGCGTAGCTGGCCAAGCTTTCTGCTAGTCTGCCCCATAGAACCATATTGACAAAGTCAGCTTCACGTTCACCGTTTTGGTCTTTGTAACGACGGTTCACAGCGATAGTTGCTCGCGCTACTGACTTGTCATTGTTGGTTTTGTGCAATTCTGGTGTAGACGTCAAACGCCCAATCATGATAACTTTATTATACATATTTTTTCCTCCTACTTATCTATTCGTAGGAAATCAAAAAAAGTTACAGAAATTTGTAACTTTTCGAGAAAAAATTTTTTATTTTTTATGAACCATGAAACCTGTCGCTTGTTGATTTGCCATAATGGTCATATCTGTAATCTGCACACGGCGAGGTTGACTGGTCACATAGACTACTGTGTCTGCAATATCCTGAGCTTGCAAGGCTTCGATTCCTTGGTAAACGGACGCAGCCCGCTCTTTATCACCGTGAAAACGCACTGTAGAAAAATCTGTTTCGACAATTCCAGGCTGAATGGTTGTCACCTTGATATCCGTTGCAATGGTATCAATTCGCAGTCCATCTGAAAAGGTCTTAACTGCTGCCTTGGTAGCTGAGTAAACAGCTGCACCCGCATAGGCATAGATTCCTGCGGTTGACCCCATGTTGATGATATGTCCTTGATTGGCTTTTACCATTGCTGGCAAGAAACAGCGAGTGACTGCCATCAAACCTTTGACATTGGTATCCAGCATGGTCAGCATATCCAACTCTTCATAGTCCTGATAAGGTGCTAAACCTAGAGCCAGTCCGGCATTGTTGACCAGAATATCAATCTGACCTATCGTTTCTATAATATCAGAGCAGACATCCTTTACCATGTTCATATCCGTGACATCTAGCGGAAAAGTCCAGACAGTTTGATTTGGGAATGCTCCTGCAAACTCAATTTTTAAGGCTTCAAGTCTGTCTATCCGTCGTCCTGTTAGAACGACATTTTCACCCTGCTCCAGATAAGCACGCGCAATTGCTTCACCAATACCTGATGTCGCTCCTGTAATCACAACATTTTTTGCCATCTTATTTCCTTCTATCTGGTCTATCAGATACTGACAATTTCTTAGGCAGTCCAGTGTTTAGCTGGATCAAATGGAGTTCCAACAACTTGGTCTTCTGATAATTCAATAATACCACGTTTTTGCGGAGCATTTGGCAGATGCAATTCACGAGGACTGCACATCATGCCAAAACTCTTTTCACCACGAAGTTCGCCTGGGAAAATGAGATTGCCTTTTGGCATCATAGCTCCAGGAAGAGCGACAATGGTTTTCAACCCCACACGCGCATTGGGTGCTCCTGCAACGATTTGCACTGTCTTATCACTTGCGACTGCAACTTGGCAGATGTTGAGGTGGTCACTATCAGGATGGGCTACCATCTCAACGATTTCACCAACAACAAACTTAGGCTCTTTATCATTGATAATTTCTTCTTTAAAACCTTCCGTTTGTAATTCTTGGTTCAAACGAGCGACTTGCTCATCTGATAAAAAGACTTGACCGCGCTCTGCAATTTCAAACAAACTTGAAACTTCAAAAATATTCCACGCCACTGTTTCCCCATTATCTTTGAGGAAAACACGAGCTACCTTGCCTTTGCGTTCCACATCTAGTTTGGCATCTCCGCTGTTTTTCACGATGACCATAAGGACATCACCGACATGTTCTTTATTATATGTAAAAATCATTGTTTCCTTTTCTCCTATTTCAGTCCTGCTAAAAAGTCATTAATTTGTTGCTTGCTTTTACGATCGCGATTAACAAAACGACCAATTTCCTTGTCTTTTTCTAGAACAACAAGGCTAGGGATTCCATAAACATCCCAGAGTTTGGCTAAATCTATATACTGGTCTCGGTCCACTCGAATAAAGGTGAACTCAGGATTGGTCTCCTCAATTTCTGGCAAGGCAGGATAGATATAACGACAATCGCCACACCAGTCTGCCACAAAAAGGAAGACTTTCTTGCCATCTTTTTCTACTAAAGATGCCAATTCTTCTAAACTTGCTGGTTGTATCATAAGACTTCCTCCTCATAGACTAGGTCTTCATTTTCATAGACAAAGGTATAATGACGGCCATCCTCAAAAATGACGCCACCAACCAAGCTCTCTAGACTGCTTTCATAGACTTGAACATAGAGAGTCGCAATTTCCCCCATATCTGAAAAATGGTCTCGCACAATCTCTGTCAACTCTTCCTGAGTCTTCATGAGCTTACGGTCATCTGCAACTTTTTTCGTAGCAAGGGCAAGACTTCCAATACCAAGCAAAGCCAAGCCTGCCATCCACATTTTTTTAGCTTTCATACCATTCATTTTAACACAAAAAAGGCTTTAGGACAAATGAGGAAGCAGCAGAAAAGCAAGTAAAAAGCCTCTTCCTTTAAGGAAAAGGACTTCTTATACTCAATGAAAATCAAAGAGTAAACTAGGAAGCTAGCCGCAGGTTGCTCAAAACAGCGTTTTGAGGTTGTGGATGAAGCTGACGTGGTTTGAAGAGATTTTCGAAGAGTATGATTCTTATTGCCAGGCGCCTGAGTTGCCAACGTAGTAACCATCAGGTGTGTAAGTATTACGAAGCATCTTACCTGATGAAGCTAGATAATACCACTTGCCATTATCTTTGACCCAATCATTCGCTAGCATGGCACCAGAAGAACTTACATAATACCAGTCTCCCTTGTCATAAACCCAAGTGCTTGCTTTCATAGCTCCTGAAGTTGATAAATAGTACCACTTGCCTTGGTCGTAAAGCCAATCACTAGCAATCATGGCTCCTGATGATTTAAAGGCATACCAGTTGCTACCTTGATAAAGCCAAGTTTGATTGAACATGACTCCTTTATCATTCATAAAGTACCAAGTTCCCTTGTCATAAACCCAATCCTTCTGCACTAATTGACCTTGTTTTTGATAGTACCAGTTTTGGTTTGATTTTAGCCAGCTTTCTGCTTTTACAATCGGATAAAGTTCTTTGAAAGATCCTCCATCATATTTATGACTGATAGATTTTAGTTTTTCAAGTTTCAACTCGCCATTGCCATAGTCTGCCCAAGCAAAGACTTTTTGACCATTGACAGTCTCTGGTAAGGTAGCAGTGTAAGTCTTGGTTTGATAGTCCCATTTTGTATCAAGGTAGGTGTATTGATCATTTGATTCTTTAATACGGTAGTAGCCTCTCTTTCCACTATCATTATGAATATCATCCACAACTTTCGTTGACCAGGTCTTTACTTCGTTTCCGCTCTTAGCCTCGACCTTGATATCTCCTCTATAGCCATATGGAACATAGAAATTCAGGTAACGCCCTTCTATACCCATCATAGACTTGTCCTTTTCTTGACCTAGAAAATTGACTGTCTGATCTTGACCATCGAGACTAACTGTCCACTCGATTTTCTCGGTTTTTGGCAAATCCAAGACTTTGATATCCACTTCATGACCATTGTTAAACCGAAGAATCTTGCCATCTTGATACTGTACTCCACACTTAACAACCCATTCTTCTTTAAGCTCAAATGCCTGCCCTGAATGTGGAAAAGCCAGTAAAGCTAGACCAGCTAGAGACAAACCAAATAATGTGATTTTTTTCATCGTAGATCCTCCTTAGGATTTTTTATGTTAATTATATCACTATGTTTTTATTTTGCAACTCATATCCTAAATATGCAAGTAAAAAACCTCTGAGATTCTTCTCAAAGGTTCTGATTTTGCTAATTGCTGTTCTCAACCGCTGCAGTAATAAAGGCAGTGTAGAGTTCTTCTGGACGATTTGGACGACTTGAAAGTTCAGGGTGATACTGACACGCTACAAAGAATTTATTTTCTGGAATTTCCACGATTTCTACCAAACGATTATCTGGAGAAACTCCTGAAAAGACAAAGCCTGCTTCCTCAAACTGCTCACGGAAGGCATTGTTAAACTCATAACGATGACGGTGACGGCGTTGCACCACTTCTTGATTATGATAAGCAGCTGCTGCCTTAGAGCCACGTTTCAACTTAGACGGATAAAGTCCCAAGCGAAGGGTTCCCCCCATATCCTCAACATCAATCTGATCACGCATGATATCAATGATAGGGTATTTTGTTTCTGGTGCAAGTTCTGCAGAATTGGCACCTTCAAGACCCAAAACGTGACGAGCAAACTCGATACAAGTCAACTGCATTCCCAAGCAGACACCTAACATTGGAACATCCTTTTCACGCGCATAGCGGATAGCTTGTATTTTCCCTTCAGTACCACGTTGACCGAAACCACCTGGTACGATGATTCCGTCCGCATCCGACAAGAGTTCTGCTACATTCTCTGCTGTCACATCATTGGCATTGATCCAATTAATTTTAACTTCTGCGTCGTTGGCATAACCAGAGTGTTTCAAGGCTTCAACCACAGAAATGTAGGCATCTTGCAACTCAACATACTTACCGACAAGGGAAATTTTAACTTGTTTCTTGAGGTTCATGACCTTGTCCACCATAGTTGACCACTCTGTCATATCCGCTACAGGTGCGTCTAGTTTCAAATGGTCACAGACAATTTGGTCCATACCTTGTGCCTGCAAGTTCAGTGGAATTTGGTAAAGATGTTCGACATCCAACGATTCGATAACGGCTTCTGGTGCTACATCACAGAACTGGGCCAGTTTGTTTTTAATTCCTTGACCAGCTGGCTCTTCTGTACGAATAACCAACATATTTGGTTGGATTCCCAATCCACGCAATTCTTTTACAGAGTGTTGAGTTGGTTTGGTCTTCATTTCACCAGCAGCCTTGAGGTAAGGAAGCAGGGTTGTATGGATGTACATGACGTTATCCGCACCTACATCTGCCTTCATCTGACGAAGGGCTTCTAGGAATGGCAAGGACTCTATATCTCCTACTGTTCCACCAACCTCTGTGATAATGACATCAGAGTCGGTCGTTAGAGCGGCACGCTTGATTTTTTCTTTCAAAGCATCTGTGATATGAGGAATAACCTGAACAGTTGCCCCAAGGTATTCTCCACGGCGTTCCTTACGAAGCACTTCACTGTAAATTTTACCAGTTGTCACGTTGGAATATTTGTTGAGATTGATATCGATGAAACGTTCATAGTGACCCAAGTCCAAATCTGTCTCAGCTCCGTCATCTGTCACAAATACTTCCCCGTGCTGGTAAGGACTCATAGTTCCCGGATCGATATTGATATAAGGGTCAAACTTTTGAATGGTTACTTTGAGACCACGATTTTTCAAGAGACGGCCCAGACTCGCTGCGACAATCCCTTTCCCAATAGACGATACCACACCACCAGTTACAAAAATATATTTCGTAGACATAGATTCCTCTTTCTAAAATGCTCAAGGTCTTGTTAACTACGAGGGGACATAGAAAACAAGACCCTACTAATAAGAATAATCTGGGACGACTGCACCAGATTCACAACTAAAATACAAGAAGATAACTTCTTGAAAAACAAAAATAGCTCCCTAAGAACTAGGGAGCTCCGACCTCTAAAAGAGGTGCCCGAACAATATGATACCTAAAAATAGGATAATTGTCAATAGCTAACTTTTATTCCTCAATGTTTTCAGAATCATCGTCTGAAAACTCGTCATCTTCTTCGTTGAGATCCACGTCTTCACCCAAGTCATCAGGGGCGATTTCGTTAATTTCTGCGTCGTAAGCTTCCACTTCATTTTTCTCATCATCTGGATTTTCATCATCATATGAAAGAGCTGGATCTGCTTCGTATGCATCTTCGTCTTCTGGATCATCTGCATTGTAGTCAATAGCATCTGAATCGCCATCCATGAAGGCATTGACACGTTTTTTCTTAGCTTTTGGTGCTACTTCATCGTCGTCATTTTCCTCAAGAGCGATGATTTCTTCGTCGATTTCGTCTACACCATACCATGAACGAAGCCCCCATTTGTTGTCTCCAAGTGAGATGAAGCTACCGTCAAAGTTCAACTCTGTGTAGAACAAAGGCAAGGCTTCGCGGATATCGCTGTTTGATGTTCCAAGGTAGTTTTGAATTTCGTTTACAAGATCACTAAAATGCATCTCATGGTCGCGACCACGAAGTTCCAAGATAGCACGCGCTACCTCAATCATAGATAGTTCACTTTTTTCTTGCCCAGCAAATACTTCTAATTCCAAAGCGTTTCTCCTCATTTTTACTACTATCGCCAGAGCAAACAGACTCTGACCTCATTTTATCATTTACTCTTTATTTTACGATAATTTTGCAGAATAGTCAAAGGTTAAGGGGGAGAAAGTGATAGGACTTTTTATTGCTAACTTCTCAAAGTAACTTCCACTTGCCTAACCGAAGTGGAAATTAGTCTAAAATAGATTTTTATGGTGGAATTAAGTATGAGACGTTTGATTCAAAATGAAAATCATACATAAAAATTTTTAAAAATTTTCTCTATCGTAAACCTGCCACTAGTTCAGAAACTATACTAGCTGATTCCAAACGTAATATGGTCATTTCATCTACCTTCCCTAATAATGGCATTGCACCATACCAAACAATGGTCTTGTTTACCAAAAGAATAGGCGTGACTATTTTTGATTGAGTAAAAGACACTTTAATTTTCTTGCTCTTCAACTGGTCTAGCCATGCTTTATTTGCAACCGTCTCTGGTATACATATCTCAATTTGACTAATCCTAAATTCTTTTAGAAAATTCATCAGTTTTGTCTGGTGCACATAAGGTAAAATAAGCATACACTGCTGTCTTTCCCCTGCCAAGTCCTCTCTCAGCACATTCTCATATCTACTATCAACATAAACGAATTGTTTCTCCTCACCCTCAATGGCACGATAATCCATCTTTCGATAAGCTACTTGTCGTTTCTGAAACATCTTTTCTAAATAAGGAACATGAATATCTACATAATCGAAAATCCGTACCAAGGACTTATTCTTGTAGTTTCGATGAATCCGACCTGCATACTGAATCAAATTATTTTTCCAAGAAAAGGGCGCTGCCAAGATAAGCGTGTCCAACTGAGGTAAGTCAAAACCTTCACCAATGTATTTTCCAGTTGACAACAATACAAACCCTTTATCTAGCTGTTCTAATATCTCCAGTAAACTTGTTCTCTCTCGGACTTTGGTTTTTCCGCTAATAATATAACAGTCATCAACCTCTTTCTCTTTCAATAACTTTTCAAAGACATCTATCTGTTGAATTCGATTGACTAAAACCAAGATATTCCGCCCTTCTGCCACTTGGTCTAGAATATCCTTGAGAATCATCTGATTCCTCACTGAGTCAGTAGCAAACCAATCACTAAGCTGTATAAAATTACTTGCTTTAGTCTTTTCAATTTCCAGATGACCAAAAGAAGTGAATCTTAATTGCAATTGCCGTTTAAAAGATGTCTCCCTCTTATCAGCAGTATGGAGTATCTCACCAATTCTCTGAAAAACAATAGGCTCATGACCATTCTTACGCTCAGGCGTAGCCGTCAAACCGTAAAGATACTTCCCTCTAAACTGAGCAACAACTTTTTCAAACATCAAGGCAGATACATGATGACACTCATCCACAATCATCATCTCATACTCATCCAAAAGACTTTGACTATTTTCCAACTTAAATAGAGATTGAATCATAACAACATCAACCAGTTTACTCATCCATTTCTTAGTCCCACCGTACTGCCCAACATAGCCTATTACCTTTTCACGACCTGATGCCGTATAACGGGTAGCTTCTTCCTCTTCGAAAGTCAAAAAATGGTTTAAACGATCCAGCCATTGATCTAAGAGTTGCCTATTATGAACTAGGATAATTGTTTTGGTTTTCCGTTCAGAGATGAGAGCAGCACCTAAAACGGTCTTTCCAAAACCAGTCTCCGCATGAAGTAAACCATTTTCTTTAGAAGTCATATCTGACAGGGCTAACTCTTGCTCCAAAGTGAGCTCTCCCTTAAATTCCACTCTAATAGACCTTTGTACCCTTCTCCTATCTTCCACAGATACCTGCTTAAATTTATCTTGCAATGGATACAGCAAACCTCTTGGCAGCCATAAATAATGATCGGATTCTTCAAATAAATACATTCGCTCAGGAATTTGATAGGTTGGCTGTCGCATAGCCTGCTTTAAATAAAATTCGGGATTAGAAAATGAAGCCATATTTTTCAAGAAAAACAGTGTCTTGGGTGTCACAGACGATTTTTCAAGTTGGATCATATCGGATAAGACGACCTTCAACTCCTTATCCAATTCTTGCTTGCCTAACTCCTCTTGGATTAACAGTGCCACTTTAGCAGTTGAAACCCTCTGAATTTCTTGTAGATACCTCCATTGGTCTTCATAAGGCTGAAAATATTCATCCACAAAGACCGTTCGCCCTTGATGATAAGCTTCTCCTTGAAAAGGAAGGGCAATCAAATTACCAAGTCCACCTTTAGGAAGAACATCCTGATTTGGAAACATGCGATCAAAAGAATCAAAGGACAGTTGCATACTTTCCTGCATTGCCATTTCTAACAGTTTCTTTCCAAACAAGCGAGCCTCTCGACTCGGAATCGCTTCCTCAAAGAAGAACCAAATATGGAGTCCGTGACCCGAACGAGAAATCTCTAGATGGGCTTCCATATGGCGTTCCCTGGCTATTCTTCTAATGGCTAAACCAGCTTCTTTCCAATCTCTTTCATCCAAATCCAGTACCAAAAAATAACAGCTATCATCTAAGTGCATAGGAAAGATACCGATAGCTGTCTCCCCACGAAAATGAGATTTCAAAACGGAATCTGTCAATGTCTGGAAACTCCGTTTTTCAGGTGGCAACTGCTTCCAACCATAATCATAGGATGGAAAATATTGAATTTTTCCTTGATCATTGATGAAACTCTTAGCATAAACATCATAACGGCCAGCAAACACGGAGGTAAACAATTGTAATTTTTCTTGCGTCGTCAAGCAACTACTTTGAAGTTGGAACATCTCCTCGAACTGAGAGCGTTCCATCACAAACTGACTCTTGTCTTTAAGATGTTTACACAAGAAAAACTCACTATCCCCATTAAAAGAAGAAAAGACATCAAGTACTTCTACCACAATTCCATCCAAAGACACAAAAACAGCCATAACAATCACCTCCTTGATTCCTATAGGCTGATTATAACAAGAATAGCTGAAATTGTACACGAAAATAAAATCCTAATAGTACTGAAAGTACGAGATAAATCGAGTTTAAACGAGCAATCTATAAAATTAAAAAAACACATATTATCAAGCGACCTAAATCTTTGATGATATGCGTTTTCTTGTAGGAATATTTACTTCATTTTTTCCTAAAATTCAATATTTACTCAGTATAAGGATTTTGAAAGATCGAAATCTAAATCTAGATACATTCTTTCTGAAGACAAATCATTTTTACCACCGAGCAAGAGATTTTCAAAAAAAGCTGTTAAAAACTCAGGACGTCGCTGTAAAATCTTTGCATTATCTAATACCAAGGCATCACGAAAATACTTGGCATGTTGCTGAAATGGTGTATTATCAATATCAAAACCAAACTCACGAAGATACTGAATCAAAAAGACCGTTACTGTCCGAGTGTTTCCTTCGCGAAATGGATGAATCTGCCAGATTCCTGAAATAAAATGCTGGATTTTTTTAACCATATCCGCCTGGGTTAGTGTCGCATATTCAACTTGTCTTTCCTGATTAAAATCATAATCCAAGGTCATTTGAATCATAGAGAAATCAGAGTACACAACACTTTCACCATTCAAAACAGGTTCATTCTTTGTGATATTGGTTTGACGAAATTGCCCCACCGGAATAGAGGCTTCAAATATATCTTGAAACAACTCCTTATGAATAGCAAGTAGGGTCGCAGGGCTGAAGCTAAAGCCTCTTCGAGACAGTAGTTCTACAATACGTAGAGAAACTAAGTCTGCCTCCTCCGTACTTGCATCAATGGTATGATGATAAGCCGTTGCATCTTCATAAACCTGCTCGTAAGTCAGTTCACCTCGAGATTGTTTCTCAGCCAAAGATTCCATATAAGCTGATGGCACTAGATTATCAACCTTCTGTAGGCCAAAACCGATCTGCCATAAGTCACGTTTATCTTCATAAGACAAGTTTGGATCGTCAATGTTGTAAGTTGGTTGCATAGAAAGATCCTTTCAATTGTTTTTCTGTGTCATAGGTAAATGGTGAAATGGGCATGGAATTGACGTAAATTATAAAAAACCATCATTGGCATACACCACTCTGAACTCGTTGATCTGTTCAAATCCCAACTCAATTCCCCCAACACCTGAGAAGAAGGCTGCAATATTGTACTTCTCAGTTCGGTTCGAACTTACAGAATTTGTCATGTAGTAACCTGCTTTCTAAGTTAGTAATTCTGATACTTAATCATAAAATCACATATAATTTACTAATCAAGAACAATAAATATGTTTATGAAAATAAATAAACTGAGTTGCTATTTGTATCTATTTTCTTTTCTTTATGTAAGAGAAAAAGGAGTCTTTTAATCCAGAGAATATACTACTATGTTCTTGTTGAGAATCCTTAAATATTTCTCTATCATATTTTACATTAAAGGGGTCTTCGCCAAAATGTTTTATATAGACTTCTACTGCATATGTATCCATCATTCCAGATATATAGTCTAAAACTTTTCTAGTTTTTTCTTTTTTACTAGTATGATTATCCCATCTATATTCGACTGGCATTAACATTCCATCTTTGTTATACTCGTCATTCATAAATAATTCAAAAAGTTTCGTTAAAACCTTTGTTCCAACCGTTTCATAAAGCATGATATTATCTGAACCAGTGACACAATCAAATATAGTTTTTTTCAGTGCTTCTGCCAAAGATTTATAATTTTTAAACCCGAGTTCCTCCTTATTCTTTGTTCCAGTTTTTCTTTGAAAGTCTTCCTCTACTGTGATAACATTGATATCTTCGATAAGTTTATTCACTATGGTTGAAATTAATTCTCTTCGAAAATAAAAATCATAGTCCTCAGTTTGACAAATCTCTGAAGTTCTTTTTTTTGCGAATTGTTTTGCGTCTTCAATCCAATTATAGAACTTTTCTTTTACTTCATCTTCAAGAGTATCATTATTCTCTAATCTAAAATAAAATTCATCAATTGTAAAATAATTGCTAGCTAATGCATCTTCTAAATCATGAGCACAGTATGCAATTTCGTCTGCAAGATCAACTATTTGGACATCAATTGTTCTAAACGGTAAGTTAGCATTTTTTAAAACTTTTTCAAACTTATTAGATAATTCATCGTAATCATCTTTATATAAAAATTTTTTCTTATCCTTATCATATGCAACAAAGTACTTGATGATTGCTGCTAAAGTACGATAAGTCAAATTAAGACCATTATATTGAGGAGATTTCTTCTCAATTTTTCTTAGAACACGAATGCCTTGTGCATTTCCCTCGAATCCAACATCCGGAGCAAGTTTATTCAAAACTCTTTCCCCATGATGACCAAAAGGAGGATTTCCAACATCGTGAATCAAGGAACCCGTTTCAACCACTACGCTCATTTTTGAGAAATTCTTCTCTATATTTTTCTCATGTTGAATATATTCTTTTGTGTTGGTGTTCGCAGATTTAGTTTTAATTTTTTTCTTAACTTTTATCTTGAGTTCATCAACAATTCCACGAGCTATCTGTGCAACTTCAAAACTATGGGTTAGTCGATTTCTATGAAAAGCTTTACTATTAACTTCGAATAATTGCATCTTCCCTTGTTGACGTCTAAATGAAGTTGAGTAGATAACTCTTGCATAATCTCTTTTAAATTCATCACGATCTCGGTTTGAAACTTCAATATGCTCTCGAACTTCTAAATCTGTAACTTTTTCCCAATGATTCTCTAGGAATGTAATTAATTCTGTCATAATATCACCTTTGATTTTCTACACCAACTTCTTCATCTCATCAATACGTGCTACGGTCGCGTCGTATTTAGCTTGGTAGTCGGCTTGTTTGTCGCGTTCTTTTTGGACGACTTCTGGTTTGGCATTGGCTACGAAGCGTTCGTTAGAGAGTTTCTTTCCTACCATATCCAGTTCTTTTTGCCATTTAGCCAGTTCCTTGTCGAGGCGAGCTAGTTCTTCTTCAACATTGAGGAGGTCTGCCAGTGGCAAGTAGATTTCTGCTCCTGTGATGACACTTGACATAGCGAGTTCAGGCGCAGGGATGTTTGATGCGATTTCCAAGTGTTCTGGATTTGTGAAGCGTTTGATGTAGTTGACATTGCTGTTAAAGAAGGTATCCAAGTCGCTATCGCTTGTCTTAACAAGGATAGTGATAGGCTTGCTTGGTGCTACGTTTACTTCTGCACGCGCATTACGAACAGCACGGATCAAGTCTTTAAGACTTTCCACACCTGTGTGGGCCGCAAGGTCTTCAAAGGCTGGATTGACAGTTGGGTAAGTCGCTGTGACGATAGAGCCTTCTGAGATTTGTCCAAAGATTTCCTCTGTCACGAATGGCATGATTGGGTGAAGGAGACGAAGGATCTTGTCCAAAGTGTAAAGGAGAACAGAACGTGTGATGACTTTCTCTTCTTCATTATCGCTATAAAGGACTTCCTTGGTCAACTCAACGTACCAGTCCGCAAACTCATCCCAGATGAAGTTGTAGAGGATGTGTCCAGCCACACCAAACTCAAACTTGTCAAAGTTAGCAGTTGCTTTTCCAATAGTTTCATTGAGGTTGTGGAGAATCCAGCGGTCTGTGACGTTTCCAGCTTCCTTGTTAACAACTTTTTCCACATTAGCCGTTGCTTGCTCAAGAGTCAAGCCTTCATTGTTCATGAGGATGTAGCGAGAGATGTTCCAGATCTTGTTAATGAAGTTCCATGAAGCATCCATTTTCTCGTAAGAGAAGCGCACGTCTTGCCCTGGTGCAGAACCGTTTGAAAGGAACCAACGAAGGCTATCTGTTCCGTACTTATCAATAACATCCATTGGATCAATCCCGTTACCGAGAGATTTCGACATCTTGCGTCCTTGCTCATCACGAATGAGACCATGAATCAAGGCATTTTTGAATGGCGACTTGCCAGTAAATTCCAAACCTTGGAAAATCATTCGAGATACCCAGAACGGGATAATATCATAACCAGTCACCAAAGTTGATGTTGGATAATAACGTTTGAAGTCTTCTGAGTCAACATCAGGCCAGCCCATAGTTGAGAATGGCCAAAGGGCCGAACTGAACCACGTATCCAAGACATCTTCGTCCTGAGTCCAACCGTCACCTTCTGGAGCTTCTTCGCCGACATATATTTCACCCTCAGCATTGTACCAAGCAGGGATTTGGTGACCCCACCAGAGCTGACGAGAGATTACCCAGTCGTGGACATTTTCCATCCATTGGAGGAAGGTATCGTTGAAACGAGGTGGGTAGAATTCAACCTTGTCCTCTGTGTCTTGGTTGGCAATAGCATTTTTCGCCAATTGGTCCATCTTAACGAACCATTGCGTAGACAAGCGTGGCTCAACTACAACACCTGTACGCTCTGAGTGACCAACACTGTGGACACGTTTTTCGATTTTAACGAGTGCACCGATTTCTTCCAGCTTAGCAACAACTGCCTTACGAGCTTCAAAACGGTCCATACCTGCAAATTCGAAGGCCAAGTCGTTCATAGTTCCGTCGTCGTTCATGACGTTGACTTGTGGCAAGTTGTGGCGTTGACCGACCAAGAAGTCGTTTGGATCGTGGGCAGGAGTGATTTTCACGACACCAGTACCAAATTCAGGATCTGCGTGCTCATCACCAACGATTGGAATCAGTTTATTAGCGATTGGAAGGATGACATTTTTACCAATCAAATCCTTGTAGCGTGGGTCTTCTGGATTGACCGCAACCGCAACATCCCCAAACATGGTCTCTGGACGAGTAGTCGCAACTTCGAGGGCGCGTGAACCGTCTTCCAGCATGTAGTTCATGTGGTAGAAGGCACCTTCGACATCCTTATGGATAACCTCGATATCAGAAAGGGCTGTGCGAGCAGCTGGGTCCCAGTTGATGATAAACTCACCACGGTAGATCCAGCCTTTCTTGTAGAGGTCCACAAAGACTTTACGAACAGCTTTTGACAGGCCTTCATCAAGGGTGAAACGCTCGCGAGAGTAGTCGACAGAGAGCCCCATCTTGCCCCATTGTTCCTTGATGGTAGTGGCATATTCGTCTTTCCATTCCCAGACTTTCTCGAGGAATTTCTCACGACCGAGGTCATAACGGCTAATACCCTCACCACGCAAGCGCTCCTCTACCTTAGCCTGAGTGGCAATCCCCGCATGGTCCATACCAGGAAGCCAAAGGGTATCGAAACCTTGCATCCGTTTTTGACGGATGATAATATCTTGCAAGGTTGTATCCCAAGCGTGACCAAGGTGGAGTTTCCCAGTTACGTTTGGTGGCGGAATGACGATTGAATAAGGCTTAGCCTTTTGATCGCCTGAAGGCTTGAAAACATCAGCGTCAAGCCATTTTTGGTAACGACCAGCCTCAACTTCGGCTGGATTGTATTTAGGTGAAAGTTCTTTAGACATGTGTGTGTCCTTTCTCTATTTTGTTCATTTTATTTTGAATTTGCTTAGCAGCTTCTTTTGCAGTCAAACTCGTATTATTTATTTTAAGGTAGTGGTGCAACTCATTCGGTTGATGTTGGGAATTTAATTGAAGTGTTTCAGCGGTCTCTAAAATTTCTCTTTCAGATACCTCAATATGTCGTTTTAAGGGTTTGTACTTTAATCGATTCTCCGTTTGATTTCGACGTAAACGCTCCTCAAGACTTGTTTCCAACTCAACAAACAGAATCTCTTGATGAAAGTTATCCAATAAATCCTGAATTTGCTTCAAATACATCAGCTGGTACTGATTTGAAAAATCAATCACGTCTGTTAAAATCACATATCTCTGATTTCTAGCGCTAGCTCCAAGGAAAGAAAAGGTAATTCCACGAACAAATTCCCACATCTCCTCGGTATAATCCTGATAGATTTCTAGTGCAAAATCGATGGCTTGATGGTTATAAAAGAGGGTAGCATCCGTCAGTCGAGACAGTTCTTGACCAATCGTCATTTTTCCTGAGGCTGGAGCACCAATGATGAAAAGATGCATCAAATCACCTCCCACTCACTCCTTAACAAGCCATATATCAGACTGTCACAGCGGTTCCCTTGAGCATCTTTGCGGTCTCTTATGCGAGCTTCGAGGGTGAAGCCAAGCTTTTCCGCGACTCGTTGACTTTGAAGGTTATATCCAAAGCAAGTTAGTTCAATCTTGTGAAGACCAAGTTCTTTAAAAGCTATGTCAATCAAGGCACGCGCTGCTTCTGGCACATAACCTCGTCCCCAATAGTCTGGGTGCAAGGTATAGCCAAGCTCTAGCACATCATCCGCATGGCGATGGTTGAAGTCAACAGAACCAATGACTTTATCGGTTCCTTTGACGACAATTCCATAGCCAGCTGGGAGATTTTCCTTTTGATTGCGTTCTGGAAGGATATGCTCCAGATAATAGATTTCATCTTCCAAGGTCTTGACGGGCGGAAAGCCTGCTGGGTAAGCAACCTCCGGCAAACTAGCGTAGACATTGATATCCTCAGCATCCGCCACTGTGCGGACTCGCAGTACGAGCCGCTCAGTTTCTAATCGCTCTGGCAACTCAGTTCTTGCCATCCTTCTTCCTCGCTTTCTTTATGAAGCTCCCCATAGGGTCAACACGGTTATCTAAATAGCGATAAACGCGCTGGTGACCGTCCCCCATAAAGTAAGTCGGCGAAAAATGGTCATTTTTAAAATGTCCCTTATCATCCAACAGTTCTGGAGCAGCAAGTCGTTCGATAATCTTGGCAAAGATATGACAAATTCCATCTTCCTCGATAATCCGATCTACCTGACAGTCCAATACGACTGGACAGGCCTCTAAAATCGGAGACTGAGTCTGTTCAGAAATCTCGTAGTCTAGTCCCAGGTGTTTTAATTTCTCTCGATGACTGATAAAACCAGCCTGCTCCATCTCGAGCATGAGATTTTCATCAGGAATATTCACAGTAAACTTCTGGTAATGCTTGATTTGCTCAGCCGCATTTTCCTCAGCTCCAACACCGATGACCAGCCAATCTCCCAAGCTATAAGAGGAACTGCAGGTCGTGATATTCTGCTCAAAGTTCTGGTCCTGATACCCCAAAATGAAAATAGGAAAACCATAGTAGAGTTTACTTGTTTTAAAAGATTGCTTCATAACAACCCCCTTTGACTAAGACGCAAAAGAAAAGCCCTGCCATCTACATGACAGGGACGAATGTATTTATCCGCGGTACCACCCAATTTCGGGCAGTTGCCCGCAACTCTCGTCTTTAAAACAAAAAGACACTTTTATTTCAAATTTTCATCCATTAGCAACCAGTTTTGACACATTTGTGGACTTCTCAGCACCGCCACTTTCTGTAAAATGTGGGATTCAAAACACCTCTAATGGCTCTATTGTAGCAAGATTTTGACGGAAATGCAAGGCTCAAGAAAAATTACTTGAACTTGATGCCATTTTCCTTCAATTTCTTGATGGTAGCTGGGCCGATTCCTTTCAAGGCAAGGAGTTCTTTTTCAGTCCAGTTTTTGAAATCTGAAGCAGACTTGATTCCTTCATCATAGAAAGTTTTGGCACGATCAAGTGGAAGTCCACCCAAGTTTGCTGCAAAATCTTCTACAGAATTGGCTACTTTTTGAGCTTGCTCTTTGGTAGCTTCTACTGCTTGTTCAACTTTTTTAGAAACAGCCTTACCAGCTTGGCTTGCTGACTTCTCAGCACGTTTTACGACTTTTTTTGTCTCTTCTACAACCTTAGTCACAGTACTTGAAAAAGCACCTGCACGACGGAGGCTATTTCGTAATTGTTTTTTACGATTGAGTTTCTTTGACATGATAAAATCCTTTCAATAAAAAACCCCTGCTCTGACAAGGATTTAATATAAATATTCTATCAAGATTTTAGTAAAAAATCAAGAATCTATCTCGTTTAATAATTTCGCTCACCGAATAAGCCATCTGGCAAATCATGGAATCCCTTGCCTGCTTTGAAGTTTTCAAACTTACCAAGCAAGAACTGATAAGCATCCAAGCGGCTTTCGTAGCGAATCATGGCATCTTTGGCACGCTCGTCCTGGTCTTCTTCGTAGACTTTTTGGCTTTCCTTGTGCGCCATGTCGTTGATCATGATTTGGGTATTGACCCAGGCTTCAAATTCCTTCATAAATTCTTGTTCGTAACTCATTTTTTCTCCTTATTCTAATACACGGAAATAGTCCGTATCAATCTCACGGTAGGGTTGAATATCCTGAACGTATTCCAACACACCTTGGAATTCTCCCTCTTCATCGTGCACTGCAGCGTAGGTGATGTGGACAAACTTACCTCGCGACTCAGACTTGAACCACATTTCATACTTATCTTTGCTTCCTTCACGAAGCCCCTTCATGATGGTCTTGACCTTGTCCAAGTACTTAGGTGGATGGCAGAGTTCGACATTACGCCCGACTTGGGACGGTGTCCGTTTGAAAATCATCTCATCAGCTGGCGCATTGTCATTGTAATACTGGAAAATATCGTCTTTATTGACAAAGGTAATCTCCATGGGGAGGTGATTGAGGATGAGGTTGGCCTGCTCGACTGAAAGATAGCCATTCCCAAAAGCCTGTTGACTATGGCGATCCATCACCGCTTCCTTTTCCTTAGGGGTAAAGGTAATAGTAAACTGTCCTTCTGGCGTATCGATAACTTGTTGAACTTGGCCTTCTGTTGTATCTCGTTGTACAGGCTCCTCTACACTCTTTTCCTCAACAAAACTCTGTCTTTCTGGCACCCATTTCTCAGACGGACGGATGATGGCATAGCCGTAGGTATCGCTCTCCTCCGCAATCTGAAGCCAGTCATCCTGAGTAAAGGACTCAAGGAGAATCATGAGAAGGATGGACTCTTCCTTGAAAATCATACTTTCAAACTCTGTCGCAAAGGCTTCAAAATCTTCTTTTACAGTGCTAATCGACACTTCTGGTAGTGACTTGGCTGTCGCTAGAGCTGTTTGAAAGAGCTCCCTAATCTGGTCATCCACTCCCCACATAACCTTAGGAGGCGAATCGTGACCATAGCGCTCCATGATAGGAAAGAAGAGCTCTTCTTTACGTTGGTAATGAATATCAAATTGACCTACAAGTCCCATCTGACGCACCAAACCCTTGTGCATCTCCGCAAGCATTTCTTCATCTTCAATAGACTCATATGTATCTAACAATCTCCGAATGCGAATCAAGGCCGCACGGAGGGCCAGATTTTCTTCCTTAAATACCCGAACTGGGTGGCCAGGGTGTTCGGTATCCTCCACTTCGACACCCTTAACAGCATTTTTAAAAAGATTGGCATGGACATCACAGAGTTCCATAACATCTTCAAAGGTGACACCTGAGTCTGAGTTCATCAGCTCGTGCTCCATGAGGGAAATCTCTATGGCTGAAACACCTGTAAAGGTCGCATCAAAGCGCTCTTGAACCGACTCAGGAGAAGCACCATTGTGCAATTCTAACAAAATATCCCGCAGGACATGAATTCGTTCATCTGCCATTAGTCTAACCCAATCACTTCATAGCCGTTTGCTTCCAGTGTGCGGACAATCTTGTCCATAGGAGTTCCTTCGAGCTTAGAACCCTGTTTGAGCGATACTTTGCGACCGATAGTATTACGCATCAAGGGATTGGCAAGGGGTTTAAAACCAAGCTCGACTAAAATTTCCAAGACTTCTGGATGCTTGTCCACCACTTCTGCAACGGGAATTGACACATCGATGATATTGTCCATGACGACCTCCATTGTATATTCTAAAATGATTTTACTGCTTATATTATACCACAAGGAAAGAGATTAAAAAACTAGCAGTGGAGTTCCTGCTAGTTCTCTGCGACTTGGATTACCATCTAAATAAGTTTAAAGAGCCAATCCAATACTTTAAATAATAGCTTGTAAAACAGCAATTGGACTGCAAAAGAGATGATCATCCAAAAGAATTTCACAATTCCAATAATCGGTTTGATAAAAAGAATAGCAAGAAGACCCCAAAAAATTTCATTCTCTCTCCTCTGGCTTGATGAGCCACCGAGCCGTATCCATTAACTTGTCTGCAATAAAAAGTTTACCTAGACCGACAACAACATTGTCATCTTTCTTTATCGTTTTCATTACTTTTACACCTTGTACGGTCAAAAAGTAATTACCATAGATTTTAGCAAAAGCTTTGATAGGATTCATCTCACTCACCCTCGATTATTTCAGCCTCTTTTCGGATTGTTTCAACATCTTCTTGATATTGAACTTCACTATAGTTGACTAGCTTGGATAATTCTTTCTGCAAGCTTTCCCCCATCGGTTTCATAGTTGCAAAGGTTAAACCACCTGAAATGATACCTCCCAAGATAGGTATGAATTTCCCCATTCCTTTGGCCAGCCCTCCCTTGGTCAGATTCACACCAAATATTCTTAAGACTTTTTTCAAAATAGGGTACCAAAGCGTCTTTGTTAAAGCTTTATTAGGCACTGTTTTCATTACCTGTTTGGCAATTGTTATACCACCAGCACGTAGCAAGGCAGCGGTTCCATTTACCCCCAACATGACGCCTAGATAAAGCAAAAGGGTATTTTGAGCATCTTCACTCAACTCATCGCGTGAAGCCCAAAGATCCTCATAACCATAAATATAGCCTAGTTCTTGAGCTAATTTTAAAGAAAAAGCATAAAATTGAGCCACATCAGCTGGAATGGTAATTGCCATAGCAATCCCTCCAGGTAATCCTGCCAAAACAGAGGTTCCACTCGCCAATAAAACATTATCCCTAATGCAGGCATTAGCCACTCTATCTAAGGTTTCTTGAGATAAGAGAGACGTTGGGCCTTGTTCTAATAAGGTAGGAATGTCCTGTGGATCCAATTCTTTGGAAAACTTATCCACTAAAAATTTCGAACGATCAACCTTAACAACTGGTAGTTTTACCACTTGTTGTAATACTTGCATAGCTAACTCTTGTTCAGCCATATACAAACTCCTTTTACTTCTGTAAGTTATATTCTATGATAGCATACTCTTTTAAAGTATGTTTCAAATTCCCCTCAAAAATTTTCAAAAAATCCTTAGCAACTTATTTGTTAAAGATTTTTAATAGTCTTTGTAGAGACAGCTAAAATATTCAACTCCTACCTTTACAACATGATATTCTATCTGTGAACGATAGTCTATTATTGTTTCACCTAAAATGTTCCTTGAATACACACTAACTATGAACTTTCGAGCTTTATCTTATAAATCCATAATTTCTTTTTTCTTTCGATCAAATTCTTCCTGAGATAATATACCTGCATCTAAAAGAGATTTTAGTTTTGTAAGTGCTTCGATTTGCTCATCTAATGATAGACTTGGTTTCATGGCTTTTTCATCTAAACTTTGAGCCATATTCATTCCAAATATCATTCCAGCACTATCACCTAGACCATGTTGCTCCACTCCTGATGCAATTTTTTGTTGTGCTGCAATATTAGAAGCTTTCTGCGATACATCATCATAAGCTTTTAAATTCATCTTATTTGATGAAAATTGTTTAACCAATTCCTTAGATTCTGGTGAGAACTCAATATTAGCAATGGCAACTTTTACAATCTCAAATCCAAAACGTTCTTTCCAAGTCCCTGCATACTGTCCATCATTTGATACTTGTTCCGCAAGAACTCCAGCTTGTGAGGGTAATTGTGAAATACGATAAGTTGTTGACAAAGAATTAAGTGCAACAATAAAAGATTGGAGAAACTCTGTCACTATTTGTGATCTAGCTTGAGCGCTATCAAAGGTATAATAAGTCACATTGGCAGGAAGAAAGTTTCTGATAAATTGCTTAGCATCTGTAATTTGGATAGAAAATGTTCCAAAAGCACGTACTTCTAAATCTGTCCCATAAAACAAATCGTTATACATGACTGGGCCACGAGTCCCAAATTTAATATCACGAATTTCTCTCAAATTAACAAAACAAATCTGTTTTTGCTGATCACTTTGACCACCGAATCCAACACGATTAACAACATTGTCAAACAGTGACTTTTTCAATCCATCACCGTTAAAAACACTGCTCTCACCATTTTGGTATTCATATCCACCTGGTTCTGTAATAATTTCCTCGATACCAGACTGACTAAAGATAAAGGCAGCAGTATTTTCTGGAATAAAAATCTTGGATCCGTTGGAAATAACACCTACAGATCCCTTCGTATTGACACCCCTACCATTATTACTTTCTTGAAAAATACCGGGACTTACAGCTGTATGTTCATCAAAAGCTTGAACTGTGATAATTTCTTTCCACTGATCTGCAAATGTCCCACCAATAGAATCTGTGATGGCTTTTATCAACCCCATTTAATTGCCCCCTTATAAACTTTGCTCCATATCACAATAGGCACATCTCACTGTTTGCTTCACTTGACCTGACAAAGGTGCTCCACAAAAGCTACACTTGGTTGAAATCTTTTCTGGCTCTGCATCCTTAATCCCAAGCCCTGCTTTAAAAGTGTCAAATGTATCCTTAAATGTTTCTGCCAAAACATCTGCTCCAAACAAGCTACTATCTCCCAAGGTTTCAAAATTGCTTGTATCACCTGAAATCAATTTAATAATGTTTCTAGCCCACTTGTCAGTATCCTTAGTATTATTAAATGCAAAGATAGCTTGTCCGCTATTATAATAAATTTCCAGCCGTTTCACACCATTGGTTTTGGTTACTGAAACTTGAGGTTTCCCTTCAAAAATTTTAATCTGGTTAATGGGTATGGTAACTTGATCTTTTTTTCCTCCCCACAAACCTTTTTTGATATATATTAAGTGTAGATTCGTTAAAATTAATTCATCTGTAGACAAACCATTTTTCCCAAAACTCACATGGTCACTATTCATAACCATATATTCATGTGGCAATAATTGATAATCCATATTGAACTCCACTCTTCCTATTAAAGACTAGCTTTCCACTGCTCCACTTGTTCATGTAGATTATCACGATAATCTTTTAGAGTCTTAATCACTTCTTCTTTCCCTTGAATCGGTGCTTTCTTTAATGGACCATATTGTTTTTTTAAATCTTCCATTTCTTTTTTAGTGCTATCTTTTAGTTCTTGGATAGCAGCGCTATCTTCTAAAACAGTCCCTTTAAAGGCTTCATCTGCTTCTGTATAGTAATTATCGATTATTTTCTCATTCATAATCAAGTAATCTTCATAGGTTTTTATAGACTCAATTGTCGTATCGCTAACATCTTGTGGGTTAAAATCGCTTGAACTGAGTTTTTCTTTTGCTTTAGCAAACAACCCTTTCTTCTCAGAACTACTAGATGAAGCTTCTGTTTGATTCTCACTAGAAGAGCTGCTTGTTTTTTCAGAAAGAGAACTACAAGCAACTAGAGTAGAGACGGAAAGACATAGCAAAGCTAAACGACAAACTTTTTTTACATTATTCATTGATAGAATCTCCTTTTATTTATGAAATCATCATATCATATTTGCTAAAAAAAAAAAGTATTTTCTGATTAGCTAACATTTAAAAATACAGAATTCTAGTTAAAAGAATATTTTTCCATTTCAAATGCCACATATTTTCCTCCACCAAAAAAGAGGGTTGCCCCTCTTCTTAGTTCTTATCCAGATTGCGTAGCATTTCGTCAATCTTGTTTCCATATTCGATGGATTCGTCTTTGACGAAGGTCAAATCTGGGATTTTGTACAATTTCAAATTACGACCAAGTTCACGTTTGATAGTACCAGTTGCTTTTTCAAGCCCGATTTGAGCTTTTTGATTATCTGAAGCAAGGTTACTCAAAATGGTGTAGTAAACCTTGGCAACAGACAAGTCACCCAGCATCTGAACATCTGTGATGGTCACGCCTTGGACACGCGGATCACGGACTTTCTTTTGCAAAATCTCATTGACTTCACGCTTGATTTCCATGCCCACACGGTCCGTACGGAAATGATTTGCCATGATATTCCTTTCTCTACTTTGAACCAAAAGCTAGGCCAGCAGACCTAGCTATTTTTAAACTTATTGATTTTCATTTCAAATTGGAACGAAGTTCAATTTGAAATCATCTGCTTCTTTCGCCGTGGTGAAAGTGATGGAACTGATTTATCAGTCCCATCACAGGGGATTTTTGAGACCCTAGGCTCAAAAATAAGCAATGAAACCATCGGTTTGCTTGCGTCCCTCACCACCTAAGAAAGGAGCAAAAATCTTATCTCTTGATTTCTTCCATGACATAAGCCTCAATCACATCATCCATCTTGATATCATTGTAGCCGTCGATCATCAATCCACCTTCACGACCGTTTGTAACTTCCTTAACGTCGTCTTTGTAGTGTTTCAAGCTTGCAAGTTCGCCATCATAGATAACAACTCCGTCACGGATAACACGGACTTTAGAGTCACGGGTAACCTTACCGTTGATAACCATGAATCCACCGATAGTTCCCACTTTAGACACCTTGAAGGTTTCACGGATAACAGCCTCACCGATAACTTTTTCTTCAAATTCTGGATCAAGCATCCCCTTCATGGCTTCTTCCATCTCTTCGATGACCTTATAGATAATGCTGTGAAGACGGATTTCCACATCGTCAGCTTCTGCTTGTTGACGAGCTTGTGGTGTAGGACGTACGTTGAAACCAACGATAAAGGCATTTGAAGCTTCGGCAAGGGTCACGTCTGATTCGTTGATCGCACCGACCGCTGAGTGAACGATGGTAACTTTAACACCTTCCACGTCGATCTTTTGAAGTGAGGCAGAAAGGGCTTCAACAGAACCTTGTACGTCGGCCTTAATGATGACGTTAACTGACTTGAGTTCACCAGCTTTAAGCGTATCAAAGAGGTTTTCAAGGCTGACACGTTGGGTAGCTTGACGTTGTTTCATGAGGGCACGTTTGGCACGTTCTTCACCTGCTGCACGCGCAGATTTTTCATCTTCGTAAACGGCAAAGTGGTCACCCGCCATCGGTGCTTCATTCAAACCTGTGATTGAGACTGGTGTTGATGGACCTGCTACCTTAACGCGACGCCCAAGGTCATTGGTCATGGCACGGACACGACCGAAGGTATTTCCGACAACGATTGGGTCTTGAACATTCAAGGTACCTTGTTGAACAAGAAGGGTTGCGACCGCACCTTTTCCTTTATCCAAGCGCGCTTCGATAACTGTACCGATCGCACGAACTGTTGGGTCTGCCTTGAGTTCTTGGATTTCAGCCACAAGAAGGACTGTTTCCAACAATTCTTCAATGTTTTGATTGAATTTAGCCGAGATTTCAACAAATTCAGAATCTCCACCCCAAGCTGTTGACATAACCCCATGCTCTGCCAATTCACCGATAACGCGTTCTGGGTTGGCACCTGGTTTATCAATCTTGTTAATGGCTACGATAATTGGAACGTTGGCCGCTTTTGAGTGGTTAATGGCTTCGATAGTCTGAGGCATAACCCCGTCATCTGCCGCTACGACCAAGATAGTAATATCGGTAACAGAAGCACCCCGCGCACGCATAGATGTAAAGGCCGCGTGTCCTGGTGTATCAAGGAAGGTAATCTTCTTGCCATTTTCCACGATTTGGTAGGCACCGATATGCTGAGTGATACCACCTGCTTCACCTGTCGCAACACGAGAATTACGAAGGGTATCTAGGAGTGTTGTTTTACCGTGGTCAACGTGTCCCATGATAGTTACAACTGGTGGACGCTCAACCAATTCATCTTCATTGAGATAACCATCTTCGACAAAGAAACGTTCGATGTCGGCATTATCCACTTCAACCTTTTGTTTGGCTTCGATACCATAATCCACCATGAGGAGTTCAATTGTTTCCCCATCCAAGGATTGGTTTTGTGTGGCCATGACACCCATCATAAAGAGTTTCTTAACGATTTCAGCTGGTTCGCGTTTGATACGTTTTGCGATTTCCGCAACGGTCATACCATCTGTATATTCAAATTCTGTTGGCAATTCATGGAATTTACGCTCTGTAACAGGTTTTGGAGTCTGATTACGATTGTTCTTGTTATTGCCTTTTTTGTTCTTCTTGTTGTTATTCCAGTTACTATTCTTTTGATTTCTCACTTGATTTTGACTACTTCGATTCTTTTGTTGTTTTCTAGGACCATCTTCTTCGTGATCATAATCGTCACGATTTTTGTCTGGTCGAGCTTGTTTTTTACGACGTGTATCCACTGCAGGTTCTTTTTTCTCAGGGACGACTTCAACCACTGCTTGAACTTGCTGTGCTTGTTGCGCCTGTTCAGCTAACTTAGCCACTTCTTCAAAGATTTCCTCTGGCTCCTTGCGTTTGTTTGCTTGGGCCAAGGCTTCTTTGGCAGCCTGAGTCTGCTTGAAACGTTCCTCACTTGAACGGGCATATTCTGCATTTTGCTCTGCTTTTAGGGCTGCTGCACGGGCTTTAAAGTCAACACGTGGAGCCGCTTGATGTGGACGTTTGTCCTCTTGTTGACGACGCTCATTGCCACGATTTTGCTGGCCTTGCTGTTTCTTAGCTTGGTCATTAAAACGACGATTGTCGCGGTTGCCTTGACCTTGTTTTCCACCATTGCGGCCGTCGTTTTTCTGACGGTTCCCGTTTTGTTGTTGGTCACGGTTATTGCCCTTGTTTTGCTTACGTCGTTCTGCCTGCTCTTTGGCACGGGCTTCACGCTCAGCCTTAAAATTACGGCTTTGCGGTTTAGCTGCTACTTTTTCTGCCTTCGGAGCAACTGGCTCAGCCGGTTTTGCCTCTTCCTTAGCTACAGCTGGTTTAGCTGGCTCAGATTTTTCGGCTTTCTTTTCTGCACTTGCTTTTGGTGCTGCAGGTTTTGCTTCTTCTTTCGGAGCAGCTGCAGGCTTAAAGCTGGCAGCGATTTTTGCAGCGACAGCTTCTTCCACACTTGATGAGTGGCTTTTCACATCCAAGCCCAACTCTTTTGCACGCGCTACAACTTCTTTACTTTCTTTTCCAAGTTCTTTTGCGATTTCGTACAATCTTTTCTTAGACAAATCATGTCCTCCTCTTCTATTCCATAAGAGACCTCATTTTCTTTGTAAATCCAGCATCTGTTACAGCCAAAACCTTTCTCGATTTTCCGACTGCTATGCTTAATTCCAGTGTTGAAAACACGGTTACAATTTCTACTTGATAATAATGACTTTTATCTTGAATCTTCTTGGTCAGATTGGGTCCAGCATCATGGGCTAGAAAGACCAACTTGGCCTTGCCATCTTGAATGGCTTTAACGACCAATTCTTCACCCGATATGATCCGCCCTGCTCGCTGAGCAAGTCCCAAGAGATTGCTTATCTTTTGCTTATTCAAGTCCTAACTCTCTTCTTTTCACTTTGTGATCCACATAAGCGATCAACTCATCATAAAAGCTTTCTTCCACTTCCATGTCAAAGCTACGGTTAAAGACCTTCTTCTTTTTTGCCTCTAGGGCTTCAGCATTGTCTAGCTTGATATAAGCGCCGCGGCCGTTGGCCTTGCCTGTCGGATCGATAAAGACTTGTCCTTCCTTGTTCTTGACAATGCGGAGCAAATCACGCTTATCAATCACTTCATTGGACACAACAGACTTGCGCAAAGGGATTTTTCTCGTTTTCATCTTTCCCTCCTCTAGCAGCTTTTATTCTTCTACAGTATCGTTTTCTGCTTCCAAATCTACCGAACCAGCTTCTTCCATAGCTTCAAATTCGCTAGCAGACTTGATATCGATACGGTAACCAGTCAAGTGAGCCGCCAAGCGAACGTTTTGCCCACGACGACCGATAGCAAGAGAAAGCTTGTTATCAGGAACAACCACCAAGGCACGTTTGCTGTCGTTTTCATCAAAGATAACTTGATCAACCTCAGCAGGGGCAATAGCATTGTAGATAAATTCAGCTGGATCAGCTACCCACTCGATAACGTCGATATTTTCTTCGATTGGCACCATACGGTCGCTCTTAGCATCATAGCGAGCTGGGTGGAATTTGCTAGTAATCTTCTTGATATTCGCTCCACCACGTCCAACGATTGTTCCGATAGCATCCACGTTTGGATTGTGACTACGAACCGCAACCTTAGTACGGTCACCAGCTTCACGAGCTACGCTCATGATTTCAACAGTTCCATCATAAACTTCTGGAATTTCTTGCTCCATCAAGCGTTTGATCATTTCTGGATGGCTACGGCTAACAAAGACGTTCACACCACGAGGGTTGTCTTCAACCTTGTAAACATATACTTCGATACGATCATGAGAAGCAAAAACTTCACCAGGAATTTGATCTTGTTTTGACAATTGGGCTTCAATGCTGCCGAGGTTGACATAGATAAAGCGGTTGTCAAATCGTTCTACTGTACCAGACATGATTTCTTGTTCATGCTCTTTGTAAGTATTGTAAGTGATGGCACGTGTTTGCTTGCGCATTTTTTCCATGATGGTTTGTTTGGCAGATTGGGCTGCTACACGACCAAACTCAGCAGGTGCTTCTTCAAACTTGATTTTGTCACCAAGCTCATAGGCTGAATTAATGGCAAGAGCATCTTTCAAGCTGATTTCCAAACGGCTATCAAATACTTCATCAACCACTTCACGGACAGTATAAACGGTAAAGTCACCTGTTTTTTCGTTAAAGTCAATAGCTACGCTGTCTGATTGACCATAGCGTCTGCGATAAGCGGAACGAAGCGACTCTACTACTGCGTCGATGATGTCTTCTTTTTTGATTCCCTTGTCTTCTTCCAAAATGCGGAAGGCCTCTAGCATTTCTTTACTCATGTTTTCTTCACTTTTGAATCCTCAAAAGCTATCCTTTCTTTTTCTATAATTTAACTGCTAAACGTGCTTTTGATACTAAACTGTATGGAATTTGGACGGTTTTCTCACGCGTCTTGTCCATATATTCCATGGTCAACTCGTCCTCTTCGAAGGCCAACAAGGTTCCTTCAAAGACCTTTTGCTTATCGATGGCTTGGTAGAGCCCGACATGGATGTATTTCCCAACCGCTCCAGCGACCGCATCCTTGGTTTTTAAAGGACGTTCCAAGCCTGGACTGGTGATTTCTAGGAAATATTGTTCTGGGAAGGGATCTGGCTTGATGGTGTCTAGGACAGGACTGATAATTTCTGTCAAGTCTGCCGTGTCGTTCAAGGTAATTCCTTCAGGTTTATCTACAAAAATACTGAGAATCATGTCACTGCCAATCTTTCCATACTCGATATCCACGAGTTCGAAAGGCGCTTCTATGACAGGTTCTACAACTTCTCTGACTAATTCTACGATTGTTGCGATTGCGTCCACCTCCTCATAAGCAAGAGGCGAAGATATTTCCCCGCCTCTCTTTCTCATATTCTTACTCTTAGTATAGCACGTTTCCCAACTTATGTAAAGCAAAAGCACTTATACAGCCTGATTTCAGGCTATTTCTTAAAATTCTGCCTCAACTCGATAGATAACTTGCCCCTTATTGGAGAATTTTTGCTCGTATTCTGTCATGACATTGCCTTCAAAATCACTGGCATGTAAGTCTAGCCAGACACCATTGAGCTTCATGCCATACTGAGAAAAGCTCACTAAACTGTACTCAAACAAGCCACGGTTATCCGTCTTGAAATGAATTTCTCCATTTTCAGGCAAGATACGTTTGAAGGTATCCAAGAAGGTCTTGTAGGTCAAACGACGCTTTTCATGGCGTTTTTTCGGCCATGGATCTGAAAAGTTCAGATACAAGCGATCAATCTCACCGTCTTCAAAGTAGTCAGTCAAGTCAGAACCATCTACCCACAAGAGCTTGATGTTAGGCACTCCAACTTCAAGAACCTTGTCTAAAGCATAGCTTAAAACAGACTTTTGAATATCAATCCCGATATAGTTGATGTCAGGGTTCTGCTTTGCCATACCTGAAACAAAGGCACCCTTCCCACTTCCAACTTCCACATGAATGGGATTGTCATTGCCAAACAAGTCCCGCCATTTCCCCTTGGCTTCCAAGGGATTGAGGACCACATACTGGGGATTTGCCTCTAGTAATTCTGTCGCCCCTTTACGATTTCTAACTCTCATCTTCTCTTTCCATACTTGTCTCGGAAGTGACGCAAGCCATGAATCTCCCGATTGACATTTTCTAAATCTTGGTTCATATAATACTTGGAAATCTGGCTCAAATAAGACAATTGACCATACCAATACAATTTATTTAATACCGTTTGATTATACTTGTAACCGTAGTAGGTCAACCATTCCTTCCACTGATGTTCTGGAATATAATGGCAGAGCATATGGGCCACATCAAACATGCGGTCAGTCAAGCGAACCGAATCCCAATCCACCAAATAAATCAAGCCACTGTCTGTCTCAATCCAATTACTATGTCGTACATCTCCATGGACAATGGTCGCATAGTCCTCTCTAAATCCTGGAATAGTCTGACGTAAATCAGCCATCACTTCACTGATAAAATGATTTTTACGCAAAGCATCTGGAGCCGTTTCTTGCCAAGACTGTAGTAAGTCTACAGGTGTTTCCATGGCATAGCCCAAACGACTCAACTGTGTCATCAAAGGACGTGAGCGATGTAGACGAGTTAAAATATTGACGATTTGCTTACGATTCATATCATAGGGGGTCAATATCTTGCCTGTCAACCATTCTTGAGCACACATATCACGCCCATCTGCCAAACGGCGACTCCATAATAATTGTGGAGCAATTTGTTCTCTAGCTAGACCAGGTAGGATTGGAGAGGTGTTCATTTTTACAAAGATACGCTTCCCATCAGGATAGCTACCCATATAAGCCTTGCCACTTTTCCCAGGTATGGGAGTCAGTGTTAGCTCATTATCACCCAAATCCATTTCTTTCCTCCGTATAAAGTTTCCTTACTATTCTACTAGTTTTTGCCCTATTCGTCAACCGCTCCACACCCGATTCTCAAAGAAAAGCCTCTGGATTGGCTTGGGTATCATTATAGAAAGAAAAAGGTAAGCACAGTCTTCTACTTACCTTTTCATAATTTTTATAAATAAGTTAAGAGTGGCCAACTGTTGTAAAACATGTGGACTAGAGTAGAAACCCACAAATTTTGGCTCTTTTTATAAGCAAAGCCCAGTAACAAGCCCCCAAGTAGATAAAAAATAAACGAAGGTACATTAGAAGGACCATGCATGAAAGAAAAGAGAGAGGAAGTTAGCACAAGCCCTAACCAAGAGTTGTCAAAAACCGCACCTTGAAGAAGTCCTCTGAAAATGAGTTCCTCCTGGATGGGGCCAAAAACTGAGGAAGTCAAAATCAAAGACAGGGAAATTCCTCTGCTGACTTCCGTCAAATGTTGAACTCCTGCGCCAGAAGAAATAGCGAAGAAATGAATATAAACCAGCGTCTCAAGCACACTTAGAAGAAAGATTGCAATGAAGAGCAAGAGTTGCTTCTTACTTAAAACCCCGAAAGAAATCATATCAAACCATCTCGCATAGCCAATACTAAGGCAAAGCAAGAGACTCTTTACAACAATGAATGTGTACTGGTGTTGAAAATAATCTCCTTGATTGACGGAATATCCCGCCGCACCAACGATTGCAAATACTAAAAATCCCAAAAACAAGGCATGACACTTATTGAAAATGGCCATAAAACTATCCTCCTCAACAAACTTCCCTACAAGTCATCCTTGAGCTCTAATCTTTCCAAAACAAACCATTTTAGTAACCAAAATCCGACCACATAGCCAGTCCCTAAGAATATAGCCATTAAAGCTAGCATGGAATTTAGGGAATTAAAGACCACCGCAGATACAAAGGTTAGCACAAAAACATTAAAGGCAATGGTGTCAGAAGCCAAGACTAGAATATAGGGCGTCAACCAGTCTAAGGTTTTGGAATCTAGGAAAAATAAGTGTTTATACATGATGAACTCCTCTATGGCTAAAAAGCAAGGCTTTGGTTTTTTTACCCCAAGACCCTATGTAGAAAAGTGAGCAAAAATGGTAAGTTTGCAATGATATTATTAACAATATGAATCGAATAAGAAGGATAGATACTCTTAGTATAACGTGTCAGCCAGGCATATAGACAACCCACTGCCGTATAGACAAAAATATCTGCGAGACTTGGCAAGCTAGAAAAGTGGGGCAAGGCAAATAAGAATGACGGAAAGAGAAGATCCAGCCCCCATCTCGAATCCTTAAAGAAGGCATGTTGAAGCAGTCCTCTACATACCAATTCTTCCATCAGAGGCCCTAGTACGATTAAGGTTAGGTAAACACCAAACTCCGCAAAATTTGTCTCACTATAGGCAATAAACAAATTCCACCCTTCATTAGTTCCCTGAACGTGTTTAGCTGTCAGATAGTTAAAGCAGATAAGTACAACAGCGGCTAACACCGTCAGAACAGAATAGCTCAACCACTTTTTCCTAGGGATGCGAAAGAGATAAGCATGGCCCGACCTGATCAAAATCCAAACCATCAAGCCGATAAAGAGAAGGCTGATGATGTTTCGAATCCAGATAAGATTTCCTACCCAAGACGAGAACTCCCAATAATTGCTCCAAAATTGGGTTGTCCAAGACAGTCCGAAAAACAGAAATAAATAAGAAAGAATTGCACTCGTTTTAAAAAGAATAGAGTGTTTTTTCATAGAACTCCTCCCTACTATGACCTACCCTTGCCAGGCTCTACTACTGCAAGATTAAGAAGACAGTTTGTTCTTTTTAAGGCTAACCTGACTACTAGATAATAGATATATTAAGGCATTAAAGACAATGAAAATATGTCCATAGAATAAAATCAACCTCGCATCCAAACCAAGATAAAGTTTGACCATCAAAAAGATGAGCAAAAGAATTTGAAACCATAAGGTTTTTCCAAAAATAAATTTAAAGCGATTTCGAATATCTACTTCCTTGATTTTTACCGCCACCCCTTTATTAGCAAGAAGGAAAACGCCTGCTTCAAATAATCCACTGTAGAGAACAATCCACCCAATCGATTCATTAGAGATTTGTAAAAATGTCCCTAAAAGAATATTCAAAATACTACTCAAGAAAATAACAAGAAATAATCTGTATTTCATATTAAATACCTCCATTCATTTATTTCACTAACAATTTAATAGAGCCTTCTACTCAAATATCCAGCCAGAAAAGGATAGAAAGCTACTTTTTATAATACTTCAAGCCCCAAATGAGTAGAAGCATGATAAGCAAGCAGAGAATAGCGCCAATATAGGCAATTAGTTGTTGGTAAGATTCTCCTGCTGTGATACCTCTATACAAACAAATGATAGACATAAAACCTGTCAAACCGATATACATAAGTTGATTGGTTCTAGGACTAACCAAATCATCATCTTCAAATTCTCTTATCCTCATTTCCCTAGTGAGGTAAACAGTGACCAAAATAGAAGCCAAGTTGATAACCACTAAGAGAAATTGGAAAACTAAGGAAAAATTTAAAAACTGACGAGATAGAAATAGATAAGTGGAGACAAGTAAGGGCAACTGACCTAGGAACAATCTCGCAAGGAAGATGTTCCGTTTTTTAGCAAGAAAAGTTTTCATTTCTTTGCTCCTTTCTTTTTAGTTAAAGCAACATAGATCACAACCGCAATCATATAGGCTATGGTATAAAATAACTGATACCAAATACTCTCCCTAAGCGGATAAAGAAAGATGGACATAATCAGATACAAGATGAAAATGATAAGTATTTTTCTCTTCATAAAATTTCCTCCTAAATGTATGCTTTATCTTAGTTTAGCTACACCCTTTACACTGCTAGTATAGCACTCATTTTATCCTTGGATCACTCAAATCATAAATGGTCATCAAAACATCTTGAATTGTAAAAAATTTAAAAGCAAGCATGAAAAACATACTTGCCCTGGGGAACTTGACAATATGAAAATACAAAATAGAAAACTACTCACCCTCACTTCCGTATGTTCTCATATATTCTCATAATCGCAACAAGGATAGCAGCTGTCCCACTTGCCAAAGCGATAAGGGTAATGATAATGTTGAGGATTTCAGGCGTACTCCCTATTCTGTTGATAAGACGAAGTAGGGATATAACTGTCAACTGAATCAGGAGTATTGATTCTACTCTTACCAATGAAGTCAGTTGGTTTTCAACTGCATATAAAAAGACTGGTAACATAACACAGGCTATAGCAATCACAAACAGATTGCTCCCTGTTTCTTCTCCCTTGTTCACCACGGAAATCATGAGAAGATTCGACGCTATAATCAACGTAGAACAGATGACAAAATAGGATTTCTTATTCATTTAATATACCTCGCATACTATAGTATTTTAATTGATGACTTTGGGCAGTACTTCTTTCCCCAAATCTTCTAATCATCAACTGACATCGAGTGAATCGTTAAAACCTGACGAAAGATTTGATTTTGGCAGGTGGTATTTAGACTGGTATTGGGATGGCTTTCGACAATCTTCATGACGGTATAGAGACCAACTCCTCTCTCCTCCCCTTTAGAACTTGCTCCAAAGGAGAAAATCTCAGAAATGTCTATACCCTCTTCTTTAATGGAATTTTCAATGATAAAGGTCTCCTGTGCTCCATTTTTTAAAAAAGCAATTGAAACATGAGGTTGACTGGCCTCTGCACTGGCTTCAATAGCATTGTCACAAAGGATAGACACAATAGTCAGAAAATCAAGCAGTCTCATTCCCTCAACCTGAATCTCCTCAGGAACTTCGACATTAAAGACAATCTTCTTATCTCTGGCTTTTAGAAATTTCCCTGCTAGGAGACTTTTGAGGGCTTTATCACGAATATTCACTAATCTGCCCAGGTCATATTTGTTGTCCTGCAATTTTTCACTGGAATCCTTTAAAACAGAGTCGTAAACCTCTTTTATCTGCTCCATATCCTCCTCTTCAATGCCCAGACGTAAACTAGTCAAGAGGTTGCTATAGTCATGCCGAAAGCTCCGTACTTCCTTGTAAAGTTCCTCTATATGCCGACTATAGCGTTCCATATCTCTATAGCGCAAGGTCTGCTCTTGGTTCAGTTTCTCCTGAAGTTTTTCCTTCAAATAGGTATCTAATTTCTTGATAACCCCCATAAAAAAGAGTAGATAAAATACCAGAATGAAATGGCGAACAGTCGTTGATTGTATACCTTGTACATATTCAAAATAAGACAGACTTTGCATCACTAGATAGTAAGCCCCCATTATCCAGTTAATCGTAGTCAGGGATTTTTGAAAATCTTTATCTATACTCTCCCTTCTCAAGCTAGTGAAATCATAGTCCAACCATTTCAAAAAGACTAATACTATGGAGCAAACGAATATCATAATCAACAAAAAGACAAGATTTCCATCTCCATCTACAATCCCTTTCCCAAAAAACGGAAACACAAAATAGGAGAGACTTCTGTAAAAGATATCCATCAATACAATTGGAAAGAGACCATAAAAGAAAAGGAGTCTTTTAGAAAGCCCTCTTAACAATAAGAAAGACAAGCTGAGGCCGAACAAGGGTTCTATAAAGTATGACAGATAGTCAGTCAAGACTAAATAATTAAAAGTTGTAACAATTGCTGCTAGAAGAAATTTTAGAAGAAAGGCCTTAAAAATTCTATCGAAAGTGAGACTAATTCCATCTACCTTAAAGAACATGATAATTTCTAGCCCAATAATAGCTAGTGAATACAATATCATCCAAAAAATATACATAAATTCTCCTCACTCAGTGTAAGTTATTGATAGCTTCAGACACTTCCCTGACCTTATAACGCGCTATCATACAGCTTCCACCATTGGGAAAGTAAAGCAGTTTTTCTTTCTTATCCAAACGAACCACATTGGCAGGATTGATGAGAAAAGAGCGATGGCACTGCAAGAGACGGGGTTCCTGCTTGAAAACCTCCTCTAAACTCGCTGTAAATTCCAGCCTATCCGTCTTAGTATAGAGAATAACACGATGGGCTCTGGGCGATGTTTCGAGATAGTAGACCTCTTTAAAAGGATACTGGAATTGGGCAAATTTTGATTTAAAGTAAAAGCAGTCTTCCGCCAGACTTTTACTGTCTTGACCATTGGCATAGAGGAGGGCTGTCTCGATCCGAGATTCAAACTCCTCTGCTGACAAGGCCTTATCAATGTAGTCCAGAGCAGACACTTGGTAGCGAAAGGACAAGGGCATAAACTCCGAGTGAGTCGTCACAAAGACAATCAGGGCATACGGATCCCGATCCCGAATCTTTCTAGCCACTTCCAGACCCTTCATCTCCTCATTTCGAATCTCAATATCCAAAAAGAATAGCTGATGGGCTCCCTTCTCATGCACCTCTGCCAGCAGTTGGTCTGGCTTACCAAAAACTTCAAAAGAGCTGGGAGTGATATGATGTTCTTTCAAAAGTTTCTCAATCGTCGTTTCAATCCTAGTCTGTTGGGAAAAATCATCTTCTAAAACAAATATTCTCATCTTCTTACTCTCCTTGTTTCAATTTCTTCCTAAAAAGAGAATAGCAAAAATACTTTGATACAAGCCCACCAAATCCTAAACAGGCCTTCAACGATCCTGAAAGGTAGCTTCTTCCTCAAATAAGCATGATAATCTTACAACTATTTTATCATAAAATTTTAACAGTACCATTCAGGAAATTTCAAGGACAATTAAAGATTTGAAGGCGAAAAAGGAGATAAAAGTGATAGACTAACAGTATCAAAACACAGTTGCTAGAATTAAGACTAGCACCCAGATTAAAGGAGGCATTTTCATGACAGATACAGACCCCATCAAAAGAGCTCAGACTTTGATTACGGACCTAAACAAAGTCTACCAAGCATGCAAACAAGTAACAGCTGACGATATCCGCTTTCAGGAACAATTAAACTCTATTCTAGGCTTTCTAGCCAAGGCTGAGACAGTGGATAATCGAGTCTTGATTGAACTGGAAAAATTTTACCAGACTTCCAGTCTTCTCATGGGACTCAGCGTCCTCAATCCAGATGCTCCTACTCGTGCTGCTTGGCGGGCCTATGACCGTTTCCACTTTGACCAAGTCAAGACCAAGTTGAGCCTCTACGGTCCAACCATTATCTTGTAGAAAATAAAAGAAGCTGAGACAAACTGAACTCAACTTCTTTTTTAGTGTCATATAGGCAATGTTAGTCCTGCATCTGACGTTTTACCTGATAAGGTAAGTACAAGACTAGTAAAACCAAACCAGCTCCCAGTAAGGCTAGAAGGGCTAGTTTTTCTTGGAAGGTAATCAACCCAACAACTAATTCCACTACTAAGACCAAACTGGTCAATCCTCTGACCACTGCCTGCAAGCCTTTTTCCTTTTGCCCCTTGTCCAGTGGAAAGAGTTGGGTCAAATATTGATAGTCAAAGGCGTGATAGAGGGCCAGTAACTGGAAGAGCAAGAGGTAGTTAAAGAGAACAACCACTGCTGTCGCAATCCAAGCTTGCTCGATAAAGACCTGCGCCAGTATGGACAGCAAGAGCAGACGGAGACTGAGGGCAAAAAGATCTCCATTTCGCAGATAAGAACGCAGATAGAGATTTTGCCAAATCTTCCCAGGCACCTTCTGAACAGCCTTTAGGATAAAGTCCAGATAGGCACGACGTTTGACACTGTTTGAAACTCCCTTTACCTGCGTAAAGAGAGCAAAGAAACGAAGCAAGACTTGCTTACGCTTGCTTTCTTGAGAAATAACATAGTCCCAGTCTAGTCCAGTTTCCGTGAAAAATTTGCTGGCCTTTTGACGAAAGAGGAAATATTTACCTACTCCCAATAAAAGCACATAGACCAGAAAAACTGGCAAGCCATAGCCCATTGCCAAAAATAAGGGCGCAAATAAGAGCAAGAAAAGGGTCTGGACAAAGAGCCAAAAGACTAGGGAAATGCCCGTTTGATGCTTGAGATGGAGTTTGATTTCCTCTTCTCCGACTAAGAGAAAGAGCTTGTCTGGAGTCTCCATATAGGTGGCAATTCCTCCCCAAAGTAAAAGTAAAACAGAGGTAATTCCTACAAATAAAAGGATAGGCCAATGATTTTCAGGAAAATCTTGCAAGAGTTGACTGTACTGGTAGGCTAAAAACCCCAGCAAGACAAGCAGGAACAAGACAAAGTGGTCATTGAGAACATAGCGCAGATAACCGACACACTCCTTACGAAAAGCCTGCTTTCTCTTTAAAAACAAGTCTTTCATAGCTCCTCCTCTTTGGTCAGAGCCAAGTAAATATCGTTCAAACTAGCCTCAGGCATGTCAAAGGCTTCGCGCAGTTGCAGGAGATTTCCCTTGGCACGCACTTCCCCTTTGTGAAGAATGACAAAAGCATCACACATCTTCTCCGCCGAATCCAGCACGTGGGTACTCATGAGAATGGACTTACCCTTTTGCTTTTCCACTTCCAAAAGCTGAATCAAGTCTGCAATAGCCAGCGGATCAAGACCAAGGAAGGGCTCATCCACGATGAAAAGACTTGGATCCACCACAAAAGCACAGATAATCATGACCTTTTGCTTCATCCCTTTTGAAAAATGAACAGGAAACCAGTCCAATTTCTGGTCCAGACGAAACATTTTTAGCAAAGGTTCCACTCGATCAAAAGCCACTTTCTGCTCAATACCATAAGCCATGGCAACCGTTTCGATATGCTCTCTGAGGGTCAATTCCTCATACAGACTAGGTGTCTCAGGAATGTAGCCAATTTGCTTGCGGTAGCTAGTCGCATCTTCTTGCAGGGTCAGGCCATTGATATTGATGGAGCCACTATAAGGTGTCAACAGACCGATAATCTCATTGATTGTCGTCGATTTCCCAGCACCATTGAGACCAATCAAACCGACCAACTGCCCACTTTCAACAGTAAAGGACACATCTTTCAAGACAGGGACATGGACATAGCCACCTGTCAGGTTTTTAATTTCTAACATATTTTCTCCAAATCTGGTATAATGTAGCTATATTATATCAAAATTCAATACAGTAGAGGTAGATTTTATGTCAGATTGCATTTTTTGTAAAATCATCGCAGGGGAAATTCCTGCTTCAAAAGTATATGAAGATGAGCAGGTTCTTGCCTTTCTTGATATCTCTCAAGTGACACCAGGACACACCTTGGTCGTGCCAAAAGAACACTATCGCAATCTCTTGGAAATGGACGCTACTAGCGCCAGCCAACTCTTTGCCCAAGTACCAAAAGTAGCCCAAAAAGTCATGAAAGCTACCAAGGCTGCTGGTATGAATATCATTGCCAACTGTGAAGAAATCGCAGGTCAAACAGTTTTTCACACCCATGTTCACCTCGTGCCTCGCTACAGTGCGGACGATGACCTCAAGATTGATTTTATCGCCCACGAACCAGACTTTGACAAACTCGCTCAAGTCGCTGAAACCATCAAAAATGCCTAAGGAGTTGCCATGAAATTATCCAACCTACTGCTATTTGCAGGAGCTGCAGCCGGAAGTTATCTGGTCACAAAAAATCGCCAAACCATCACAGATGAAATCTTGAATACCACTGACCGCGTTCAAGCTATCAAGGACGATGTAGATATTATCCAAAACAGCCTGCAAATCATTGACCAGCAAAAAGAACTCATCAAGGAATACCAAGAAGACCTGACTTACAAGTTTAAAGTCTTGGAAAAAGATATCCAGACTAGACTAGCTGTGATTAAAGAAACACAGGAAATCGAAGATAAGTAAAAAGAGCCCGACGGCTCTTTTTTAAAACGTAAACAAGTTATATCCCATCAACTATACATCATAATTTAGCCAACTCATTCACCATTTCACAACTAAATCGAAGACTTTTCGCCGTAATGAAAACACCTGAAACAGCTTGGTTTCAGGTGTCCGGAAACTTTTAGACCCAGGCTCAAAGTTTAGGTATGGAACTTCGAAGAAGGTCGCTACCGTCCGTCATTACTTAAGGAAAGTCTTAAAAAATCTATAAAGTAAAAGAGCCACTCGGCTCTTTTTGCTTTATTCTCCTTCAAAGGCATCTTTAATATGGTCAAAGAAGCCTTTTTTCTTTGGATTTACTTTCAAGTCACCAGCAGCTGCGAATTCTTTCAAAGCTGCTTTTTGACGGTCGTTCAAGCCTGTCGGTGTTACGACATTAATGGTAACGTATTGGTCACCAACTGCACCACCACGAAGGCTCGGAGCTCCCTTACCACGTAAACGGAATTTCTTACCAGTCTGAGTTCCCTCTGGAATAACCAATTCAACATCACCATGAACCGTTGGGATATCAACTGTATCACCAAGAGCTGCTTGGACAAAGTTGAGGTTGAGATTGTAGAAGATAGTGGTTCCTTCACGTTCAAACTTGTCGCTGGCTTCCACAGAAACCACTACATACAAGTCACCATAAGGTCCACCGTTAAATCCAGCTTCACCTTGACCAGCTAGGCGAATTTGTTGACCAGTTTCCACACCAGCAGGAATTTTGACATGTACGCTATGGGCTTGTTTTTCATGCCCTGTTCCATGACATGTTGTACATGGATCTTTGATTTCTTTTCCACGACCGTGACAGACATCACAAGTTACTTGACGACGCATCATACCAAGCGGAGTCTGCGTATCGACGTTAATGACACCAGCACCATGACAGCGTCCACAAGTGACTGGACTTGTTCCTGGTTTAGCACCTGAGCCATTACATGTACTACAGCTTGCTTCACGATTATACTTAACCTCTTTTTCAGCTCCAAAGATAGCTTCTTCAAAGGTCAAGTTCACACGGTATTGGAGGTCATCCCCCTGACGAGGAGCATTTGGATTGCGTGAAGCACCGCCTCCGCCGAAGAAACTTGAGAAGATATCTTCAAAACCACCGAAGCCACCTGCCCCATCGAAACCGCCGAAACCACCAGCTCCACCAAAACCACCGTTGGCTCCAGCAGCACCGTATTGGTCATAGGTAGCACGTTTTTGGTCGTCACTCAAAGTCTCATAGGCTTCTTGAACTTCCTTGTACTTTTCCTCAGCACCAGGCTCCTTGTTGATATCTGGGTGGTATTTTTTCGAAAGCTTACGATAAGCCTTTTTGATCTCGTCTGCCGAAGCGTTTTTTGACACCCCCAGACGATCATAAAATTCAGTATTGTTCATAATTCAAGATACAAAGGGCGTCAAACGGACACAGCCATCTAGGAGTTTTGACGACGGACGCTTACGTCCTAGAAAAAACTATCTTTTTGGCACAGTCCGTAGCCCGTGTTCAGTTGCGAACACCTTTGTTCCTTTCTATTGATATTTTGAATCAAACCTCGATTTAGGTCGGGTTCAATTCCTTTCTTTTATATTGAGTAAGAAATTTGGGAACCCGTGTTCAGTTACGAACACCCTTGTTCCTTTATATAATTTTCATGTAAATCTTTAGAGGCTATTTTCTATACTCTGCTTCACTTGATTAAACTCTTCATCTGATAGAGTAAATATCAAATCCTCTTCAGCATACTCATTCTGTTCTTTAAAATAGTTGTCCGTATTCTCTGCCAACCCTAAACCGAAAATCACTTTTCTTGCAAACTCTTGATGTGCAAAACCGATAGCCGTAATGATTTGTTTATCTTGGACAAGAACTTTCGGTTGGAAATTCTCACGTGGAAGAAATTCAAAATAGTCAAAGAAGTTTTGCCAAATTCCACCTGTAAATTTCGTGTCGTTCAACAAGCCTGCTTTCGCCAATAAAAGAGGCGCTGAAGAAATAGCTGCAATTAGGATATCTTGCTCATTAAGACTTCTCAAAAACGAGATCAATTTCTCATCTTGTAGAGCAGGACCTATATTTACCATTCCTGGCAAAATCACACAAGAATAATCTTCTATACGGATTTGATCCAATGTTTTCGTCGGTTGACAGGGCAAACCATCCTCAGAGACCACCATCGAATTCTCAGAAGCTACATAATCAATCGTGACATCAAAAGACAGAGCTAAAGTACTTGTTAAAGTGGTTATCTCATAAAGAGAAAAATTAGGATAAATGACACAAAGTACTTTTTTCATACGCAACATCCTCTATCTTATCGAAAAACAGAGGCTGGGTTGCAACCTCTGGATTTCTTCTTATCATTACGACGTTCGAGTTTTAAAAATCAAACTAGTAATGCTAAATCGAGCACTCCCTAACCTCTTGGTGAAAAAGACAAATCTTCCTAGAAACTAAAGTTTCTGCGTCAGATTTCCTATTTTCACTGTGAGGTTTTAACGGGCTTTGCATCTTATTTTTCCGTAAACTCTCCGTCTACGACGTCATCGCCTGCGTTTCCTGTTGCTTGTGCGCCTTCTGCTCCTGCTTGAGCTTGTTGCGCTGCTGCGGCTTGTTCGTAGAGTTTAACCGCAAGGCCTTGAGCTTTTTCGTTCAATGCTTCAAGTTTTGCTTTCATGTCGTCCAAGTTGTTATCTTCTTGCGCTTTCTTAAGGTCATCAAGGGCAGCTTGGGCAGCGTCACGTTCTGCGTCGAAACCTTTTCCTTCAGTTTCCTTGATAGTCTTTTCAGTCGCAAAGATAGCTTGGTCTACTTCATTACGAAGGTCAACTTCTTCTTTACGTTTCTTATCTGCTTCAGCGTTAGCTTCTGCATCTTTCATCATGCGGTCAATTTCTTCGTCAGTCAAACCTGAGTTAGATTGGATCACAATAGTTTGTTCTTTTTGAGTTCCAAGGTCTTTAGCTTTAACAGACACGATACCGTTCTTGTCGATGTCAAATGTTACTTCGATTTGAGGAATTCCACGAGGTGCAGCTGGGATATCTGTCAATTGGAAGCGTCCAAGAGTCTTGTTATCTGCTGCCATTGGGCGTTCACCTTGAAGAACGTGGATATCAACGGCTGGTTGGTTGTCTGCCGCAGTTGAGAAGACTTGTGATTTAGATGTTGGGATTGTTGTGTTGCGGTCGATGAGTTTTGTGAAGACACCACCCATTGTTTCAATACCAAGTGACAATGGTGTTACGTCAAGAAGGACAACGTCTTTGACATCACCAGTAATCACACCACCTTGGATGGCAGCACCCATAGCAACTACTTCGTCAGGGTTAACTGATTTGTTTGGTTCTTTACCAGTTTCAGCCTTAACAGCTTCTACAACGGCTGGGATACGAGTTGAACCACCAACAAGGATAACTTCGTCGATTTCTGACAAGCTCAAACCTGCATCTGAAAGGGCTTGACGAACTGGAACTTTTGTACGTTCTACAAGGTCACGAGTCAAATCGTCAAATTTCGCACGAGTCAAAGTCATTTCCAAGTGAAGAGGTCCAGCCTCACCTGCAGTGATAAATGGCAAGCTGATTTGTGTTGAAGTTACACCAGAAAGGTCTTTCTTCGCTTTTTCAGCCGCATCTTTCAAACGTTGCATTGCCATCTTGTCAGTAGACAAGTCAATACCGTTTTCTTTCTTGAATTCTGCTACCAAGTGGTCGATGATTTTTTGGTCAAAGTCATCACCACCAAGTTTGTTGTCCCCTGCAGTTGACAATACGTCGAAGACACCGTCACCCAATTCAAGGATAGATACGTCGAATGTACCACCACCAAGGTCAAATACCAAGATTTTTTCTTCTTTATCAGTCTTGTCCAAACCGTAAGCAAGAGCGGCTGCAGTTGGTTCGTTGACGATACGTTCTACTTCAAGACCAGCGATTTTACCAGCATCTTTGGTTGCTTGACGTTGAGCATCGTTGAAGTAAGCTGGAACTGTGATAACTGCTTTGGTTACTTTTTCACCAAGGTAGTCTTCAGCGTAGCCTTTCAAGTATTGAAGAATCATAGCTGAGATTTCTTGTGGAGTGTATTCTTTTCCATTAGCAGAAACTTTTTCAGAAGTTCCCATTTTAGATTTGATAGAGATGACTGTATCTGGGTTTGTGACTGCTTGACGTTTTGCAGCGTCACCAACGATGATTTCTCCGTTTTTGAATGATACTACAGACGGAGTTGTGCGGTTTCCTTCTGGGTTTGCGATGATTTTGCTTTCAGTTCCTTCAAGAACTGCAACTGCTGAGTTTGTTGTACCTAAGTCAATACCGATAATTTTAGACATGTGTTTTTCTCCTTAAATTTTATTTTCTATTTTTCTTTTTGATACTCTTCTTAAATGGCGGCGCCGTCAGAGCTTGACTTCGTCAATCTCTTTGACTAAACTTTGAGCCTAAGGTCTCAAAGTTTACGCAAATAGCGCCACGGCGAAGAGTATCGTCTTTGGTTCGCTTCGCTCACTATTGCAAAGCTAAACAACTTTCTTAACTTTCTTCATAGTTTATTGTCGTTTCGGACAAGTTTTCTATTATGTAAATTGCGACACGAGGAGTCGAAATCAATTTTATTTCGACGACGAGTTAGTAAGGAGGCTAGGCAAACGCCATAGCGATTGCCGTTTTCTGACGAGTTGCTTTAGCTACCGTCAGAATTGCCTAGTTGTACACCACTACCATGGCTGGGCGTAGGATGCGGTCATGGAGTTTGTAGCCTTTTTGGAAGACTTGGGCGATGGTATCTGCTGGGTGTTCATCGTCTGCTGGGAGAGTTTGGATTGCCATATGGTAGTTATGGTCAAATTCACCGTCAGCTGCGATTTCTTCAATTCCTTCTTCTTTCAAAGCGTGAATCAAGCTTTCTTGCACCATTTCCAAGCCCTTCTTCACATCATCTGTCAAACCTTCAACTGCGAGTGCACGCTCAAGGTTATCCAAAGAAGGGAGAATCGCTTTTGCCAAGTCTTGGCTACGATAACGTTGCAAGTTTTGACGCTCTTCATTGGCACGGCGTTGGATATTTTGCATTTCTGCATGAGCGCGAAGGTATTTATTTTCGAACTCATCTGCACGTTCATTTGCCAAGTCCAACTCAGACTTCTCAGGAGTTGTTTCTTCTACCGTTTCCATAACTTCCTCTTCTTGAACTTCTTCTACTTCTTCATTTTTTATATCTTGGGCCATTTTCGCCTCCTTTAATGATTTCAATCTTAATGTACTTCGTAATGATTACTGCTGAGGTAGCGGTAAAAATCTGTCAACTTCATGGTCAAAACACGGTTGACCACATTGACTTGGTTGATTAGCTGTTGGTAATCCAGATTGACTGGACCGATAATGGCTAGAATTCCAACTCCCCGATAAGGAATGAGGAACTTGCTACTAATCACCGCTAGGTCAGCTAGACAGGACTCTTGACTGTCCGCAACACGGACGTTTTGCATCTGATCTTCACGCAACCCCTCACGAATCTCCAAGGCCACCTTTTGTGGCTGATCAAAGAACTGATAAGCTGCCAGATTGGCAAAATTCAAGAGATTAACCTTGCCCGCCACCACAATGTTTTCGTTGAACATTTCCTTAAAGATGTGTTCAAAGAGATCAATCACATTATCCGTTGTTGTAAAGTAACGCTGGATAATCTGCGGAATCTCCGTCCGAATCTTGTAGTGAATATCTAGAACGGTGTGGCCGAGGAAACGTTCCTGAATGATGCTCTTCAGTTTCAGCAAATCCTCCTGCAAGAAGTTCCTTGGAATCAGAAATTGACTGGTAACCGTTCGAGACTCGTCTAGGGTAAATACTGCCAAGGCTGTGTGTTGCCCCAAAACAACGATATCAAAGGCTGTCAACCGTTGCCTGCTCGGCTCAACATCCAGTGCCACTACCGTACAGCCACTCAAGTCTGTCAGTAGATTAGCTGCCTCTTGCAGAATATCCTCCAATTTGAAGAATTCCTGATCAAATGCTTTAACAATCTCATAAACCTCATTTTCAGCCAGTCGGTCAAAATCCAGTGAGTGTTTTACATAGTACTGAAAACCAGCAACACTTGGCATCCGACCACTTGAAGTATGAGCCTTTTCAAGCAAACCTTGCTTTTCTAGAGCCGCCATGTCATTACGAATGGTTGCACTGCTAGAGTTAATAGACTCTTGCAAGGCTTTGGATCCGACAGGTTCGTGCGTTTTGGTAAAGATGTCAATAATCAGATTTAAAATATCCTGCTGACGCCCTGTAACCATCTCATCACTCCTCTCTGTCTGATCAATTAGCACTCGATACACTTAAGTGCTAACTCATGATTCTATTATACACCCTTAGAAGAGAATGTCAAGACAAAAACTCAAAAAATTAGCACTCTTTTATCAAGAGTGCTAAAAATCAGTCTGAAGACCTAGAACCTTACTGTTCATCTACTTGGTATTTCCTTTTAAGTCTGAAAAAACCAAGGATTAGATAAGAAATCAGAAAAGCATACAAAAGAAAAATAATAAAGAAAGACATAGAAAGCTCTTCTTTAAATAAACTCATACAAACAACAAGACCACCCGAGAAAGTAGCTGTACAGGAACGAAGTCTAGACCGCATAACTTCCCACCTGAGATTATTACTCATATAAACTTGATCCTCTGAAAGTATATCAGAAGCTGGTTTACGAAGAACTGAACAAAAACCTCTTTCTATCAATTCCCAACCTCTATTTCTAAAATCTTGCAATTCATGCTGATACTTTTTAAGAAATCTAGAATCATAGATACGGTAGATGACATCGTCTGGTTGACATTGGTCAAAATAGAACAAACCAAAACGACTAGTTCTATACCTCCAACCTTTCAAGTGCATCTCATGTAAATATTCTTCTTTCTTGTCCAAATCAAGAATAGTGAAAATCCGAAATTGCTTTTTATTTATCATGACTTCCCCTCCAATTTTGAGCATACCTACCCTATCATAAATCTGATAATTCCTTCTTTTTATGCCATAACTTCCAGCTAATGTATACAACCATTAACAAAAGGATTAAAGACAAGAAAATATCTAGCCCGACCGCAAGTAAACTCCATAGACCATACGCATTACTTCTATTGAGCAATTTAAGTAAGAATGGTATATGTATGGCTAGCAAAAATAAAACAGGTACTAATCGCAGTCTTAAAATGCGGTTAACCATAGCTAACTTCCCAGCAGCGTCATTATAGATTTCAAATTCTACATTCGATTCAATTTCAGAATGTGCTTTTCTAAAATAGGAAAAACTATTAAAGTCTGTAATATGCTCCCAGCCACAGTCTTTAAAGAGTTGTAAATAGGAGGTTCTCTCTGATTTTTCCATTGGGTAAAAATCCAACTGATAAGACACTTGCTCAGGCTGACATTTTTCAAAGGTATACTTAACTGCAAACAATAAGATAGAATAGCTTACTTTCCTAAGTTTCCAGCCCTTAGCATGCATTTCTCTAAAGTATAGAGCCTCTCTCTCATAATCCGCAATTGTAAAAATTCGATAAACAATTTTCTCTTCCATCATCCTTCCTCCCGACTGTTTCTATAGAGCCGTTCAATACGCTTCAATTCAATATCTAAGACTTTTTGTCCCAAATCTGTTATCTGATAGATTTTCCGTTTTTCCTCTTCGCGGACAAAGAAAATCAAACCATCCTTTTCCATTTTTGACAAGGTTCCATACATAGTTCCAGGACTAATCGAAACTTGTGAATCTGTCATCTCCTTGACCTTTTGCGTAATACTATAACCATGACGCTCCTTTTGCAAACAGAACAAGATATAAAAACCTGTTTCCGTCATCGGAAGATAGACCCGACGAACCTTATCCGTTAATTCCATTTATAAGCACCTCCTATTCAGTTCGATATATCGCACTTCGTTATATAAAATATATCACACCTCGATATAAAACGCAAGAAAAAAGACCACCCTCAGGCAATCTTTCTTCTATATTAGTAAAGATCTAAATAGTTATCAATTTCCCATTGTGAAACGAAGGTTGCATAGCTTGCCCATTCGATTCGTTTGGCTTCAAGGAAACTAGTATAGATATGTTCTCCAAGAGCTTCTCTGACAACCTCATCTTCTGTCAAAGCTTTCAAAGCATTGTGAAGAGTTGATGGAAGGTCTGTAATACCAGCTTCCTTACGCTCTTCTGCTGTCATGATGTAGATATTTTCTTCGATAGGAGCTGGTGCTTCGATTTTGTTTTCAATACCATGCAAACCAACTTCCAACAGAACCGCCATAGCGATGTATGGGTTTGCCATCGGATCCACTGAACGCAACTCAAGACGAGTTCCCATACCACGTGAAGCAGGCACGCGCACAAGTGGCGAACGGTTACGACCAGCCCAAGCAATGTAAACAGGCGCTTCATAACCTGGAACCAAACGTTTGTATGAGTTAACTGTTGGGTTCATGATAGCAGTATAGTTGTAGGCATGCTTGATCAAACCGCCAAGGAAATAGTAGGCAGTTTCTGACAACTGCATTCCTTTTGGATCATTTGGATCAAAGAAGGCATTGTTTCCTTCTGCATCAAACAAGGACATATTACAGTGCATACCTGATCCAGCAATACCAAATTTTGGTTTAGCCATAAAGGTTGCGTAAAGCCCATGTTTGCGAGCAATGGTTTTAACAACGAGTTTAAAGATTTGAATCTTATCACAAGCACGGAGAACTTCATCGTACTTGAAGTCAATTTCATGTTGTCCAACCGCAACCTCGTGGTGACTCGCTTCTACTTCAAACCCCATTTTGGTCAAGACATTCACAATCTCACGACGCGTATTGTCCGCAAGGTCAGTAGGCGCCAAATCAAAGTAACCACCCTTATCATTCACTTCAAGCGTTGGGTCTCCATTTTCATCCAACTTAAATAGGAAGAATTCTGGTTCTGGACCAAGGTTGAAAGATTTGAATCCTACTTCTTCCATGTGACGAAGAGCTCGTTTCAAATTGCCACGAGGGTCACCCGCAAATGGTTCACCTTCTGTTGTATAGACATCACAGATCAAACCTGCAACACTTCCATTTTCATCTCCCCAAGGGAAGACCGTCCATGTATCCAAGTCTGGGTACAAGTACATATCTGACTCATTGATACGTACAAAACCTTCAATAGAAGATCCATCAAACATCGCCTTGTTTGACAAAACTTTATCTAACTGTTCATCTGTAGCAGGAATTTCGACGTTTTTCATGGTTCCCAAAATATCTGAGAACATAAGACGAATAAAGGTAACATTTTTTTCCTTGACTTCACGACGAATATCTGCAGCTGTGATTGGCATGAGTTTTCTCCTTAATGTATGACTACTTGCGGTTACCTAACCGCGACCAAAAGGTGACCGTACTGAAGCAAAGCGACCCTGTTGGAGGAGTTCATTGTGAAGTGCACGGCGCACCTCAGTCTGACTCACCGCTTTCTTGGATTTCGCTTCACGTTCAGCATATTTTTTCTTAATGGCAGCGATATTATAACCTTCAGAGATATAATCTTTGATTTCAAGCAGACGATCCATGTCATTCAAGGAATACATGCGACGGTTTCCTTCGTTTCGATCAGGTTTAATCAACTCTTGATCTTCATAATAACGAATCTGACGCGCCGATAGATCGGTCAACTTCATAACACTGCCGATAGGAAAAACAGCCATATTTCGGCGAAATTCTTTTTCCTTCATTTACAATTTCCTTCTTTCTGTCTATTATAGTCTAAAAAAAGACAAACGTCAATTGATAATGTTATAAAATGTAACATTATTTTTCTTTTTTCTCTAAAAAGAGACGAATACGGTCAATATCGTAATTTACGAGAATTGCGACAAAAACTCCCATGAAAGTTTCTGATACACGCGCAAACACGTACAAAATTGTTTCCCCACTCGGAATCGATAGGGTAATGATTAACATAGCTGCTACACCACCAATAACCCCTGCTTTATTATTCATGGCTACATTTGTCATAATGGTTAACATGGTGCAGATTGGAACAACTACCAAGGTCACCCAAAAAGCCTCGTGGAAAAAGGTATTTAATAGGAAGAAGACCAATGCATAGAGGCCACCGATACTATTTCCTAGAATACGCGAAGTCCCAAAATGGACACTCTTATCAAAACTCTCCCTCAGACTAAAAACCGCTGTTAAAGCACCGATTTGAAGACCTTTCCAGCCAAAAAAGCCAAAAATCAAGAGAACTAGAAAAACAGCAATACCTGTTTTAAAGGTTCGCATACCAAGTTTGAACTGGGATTTATCGAATTTATATTTTTTAAAATAACTCATAATCTCAACTTTCTATTTCCATTTTATCATAAATTGGCTGATTTTATGAGCAATAGTTGAGAGGAAGCGTTTTTATTTTAAGCAAAAGAAAAGAGGAACTTTCATCCCTCTCTTCTTTGATTTATTTATAAAATCTTATTTTTCTGTCAAGGCTGCAAGTCCTGGAAGAACTTTATACTCAATGAAAATCAAAGAGCAAACTAGGAAACTAGCCGCAGGCTGTACTTGAGTACGGCAAGGCGACGTTGACGTGGTTTGAATTTGATTTTCGAAGAGTATTACCTTCAAGAAGCTCCATTGATGCCCCACCACCGCGTCACAAATACCTACACTAACACAAAAAGGTGACATAGCCACCTTTTTGTTAACGTTTCAGTTTTGTTCCTTTTTCTACAAAATCAGGATTTTGTAGAGACTAACGTGCTGAAATTATTTTTCTGTAAGTGCAGCCAAACCTGGCAATACTTTACCTTCGAGAAGTTCCATTGATGCTCCACCACCCGTACTAATCCATGAGAATTTGTCTGCGCGACCAAGGTTGATCGCTGCGGCAGCTGAGTCACCACCACCGATGATTGATTTAACGCCTGGTTGTTTCACGATAGCGTCCATCACACCAATTGTACCAGCTTGGAAGTCTGGGTTTTCAAACACACCCATAGGTCCGTTCCATACAACTGTTTTGGCACCAGTCAAAGCTTCGTCAAATTTAGCGATAGATTTTGGACCGATGTCAAGACCAAGGAAGCCTTCAGAAACTGCTTCACCTTCAGTGTCACGCACTTCAGTGTAGCCAGCAAATGCGTTTGCTTCTTTTGAGTCAACTGGCAAGATCAATTTACCGTTTGCTTTTTCAAGAAGAGCTTTCGCAACACCCAATTTGTCTTCTTCTACAAGTGAGTTACCGATTTCGATACCTTGTGCTTTGTAGAATGTGTAAGTCATACCACCACCAATAAGGACTTTATCAGCTTTTTCAAGCAAGTTTTCGATAACACCGATCTTGTCTGAAACTTTTGAACCACCAAGAATAGCTACAAATGGACGTTCTGGAGTTTCAACTGCTTCTTGGATGTAGGCAATTTCGTTTTCAAGAAGGAAACCAGCAACTGCTTTTTCAACGTTTGCTGAGATACCAACGTTAGATGCGTGTGCACGGTGAGCTGTCCCGAATGCATCGTTTACGAAGATACCATCTCCAAGTGATGCCCAATATTTACCAAGTTCAGGATCGTTTTTAGATTCTTTTTTGCCGTCAACATCTTCGTAACGAGTGTTTTCAACCAAGAGAACTTGTCCATCTTCAAGAGCGTTGATAGCTGCTTCCAATTCAGCACCACGAGTGACACCTGGAAGGAAAGCAACGTCTTGACCCAATTTAGCTGCCAAATCAGCAGCTACAGGAGCAAGTGATTTACCAGCTTTGTCTGCTTCTTCTTTCACACGGCCAAGGTGAGAGAAGAGGATAGCACGTCCACCTTGTTCAAGGATGTACTTGATAGTTGGAAGAGCTGCAGTGATACGGTTGTCGTTGGTAATCACGCCATCTTTTACAGGTACGTTGAAGTCAACACGAACGAGAACTTTTTTCCCTTTCAATTCAACGTCTTTAACAGTCAATTTTGCCATTAGATATGACTCCTTCTTTTTTTATACGTGTTAATTATATCACAAAATCAGCAAAAGAGATAGAAAAACCCTAAACTTTTCTTGTTCTTTTACCACTGTAAAAATTGACTCATCTACCTGTAGACTTTATCTTAGCAAACTTTATTTCCTTTCCCTAAAATAGTAGAACAAGGTAAAAACTATAATCCCATTTAGGATTGTATAATTCATTTAATCAAATTTAATAACTAGTTTTAAAAACATTGTTTTATCCATACAAAAAACTAGCATCTGATTCATTTTCAGACTACTTTCTTGAACTTTTAAAGAGTCGATTCCTTTCAAATTATCTGATCTAATATTCCTTACTCTCCCACTTTTTTCTCTTCCACCTCTCACATCTCCACTTCTTACTCTCCCACTTCTGACTATTACTCCTTAATTTAAAAAGATCAGTTCCTTTCAATTCCATCTTCTTGTTGGCAAGTATAAAATTCTCAATACACTCTACTTGTCTATCTGTAATTTTTGTACACCTGAATCCACCCCCACCACGTGGTGAATGATTAAACATATCAAGGATACAATTTTTGTTTATTTCTATTAATTTTTTATTTTCAGTTTGTGGTTGGTAACTCTCCTTTGAAGCAACTATAGTATATCGTCTCTTGGGTCTACTACTTGCTTTAGGATGATCATTTTTTGCCCACTGATAATGATCTTCATAAGAAAATTGATCATATTTTACTGTTGAAAGTTTAACATCATTATAGTGTTCAAAAGGGTTATCCGCTACTTTTTCCACTTTATCACTGTCACTTTTTTCCCAATAGATTATCTCATCTACAATAAATACTAAGTCAACAAACCACTTATCATCTGATGGAGTTCCTTGTCTGGTAAACCAAAATAACGTATCTCCCTTTTTAAGTTGAGATGCTTTGATTTGATTGGTTTTACAAAATGTATTCAAAAATCTTTCGCTCCAAACATATGGATCTTGATTCCCTTTAAAATTATCACAGTATACACTAGTATCATCAATTTTTACTTCAATTCTATTTTGATGTAACATAATATAATTTGCCATAATATGCATTCTCCTATGTCATGTTCTATTTTAAAAGAAAAAAATCTCTGTGATTCGTAAATAAAATCATAAAAATGTTATTATATTTAAATAGCATCCTAGATAGATTATATAATTTACATTATTAATCGTCAATAAATCTTGTGATAAAGTTTTATTAGAATTAATGAATTCAAAGTCTTTCATAACTTTTTCTAAAGCAAGAAAGATACTATTAATACTAGATTAAAATCAAAAAAAACATCTTATAATAGTAGTTATGAAACTTACAAATGAAGAAATACAAAAAATTGAAAAACTCCTAAGAGATTCATCGTATACCAAATATCACAAACGTCTACAGATTATTTATTTCCGCTCAAAAGAAAAGAGTTATAAGAAAATTATGAATCTGCTAGATTGCACTAAAACAACTGTTTGGAGGAATTTTAAAAAATGCCAAATTTTCTTTCTAAAATCTTAGCTTAACACTTGTTAGATTTACTTTTATCCTTTAAAATAGAATAGGAGAAATTCCGTTATTATTTTTCGGAGGAAAAAGAAATGTCCATTAATTGGCAGGAAATTTTATTTCACTTTTTAGGTGGTCTAGGACTATTCTTATATAGTATCAAGACCATGGGAGACGGTTTGCAACAAGCTGCTGGAGATCGCCTTCGTTTTTACATTGACAAGTACACTAGCAATCCCTTTTTAGGTGTTCTAGTCGGAATTGTCGTGACTGCCCTGATTCAGTCAAGTACAGGGGTCACAGTTATCACGGTTGGACTGGTCAGCGCTAGTCTTCTCACTCTTAGACAGGCTATCGGAATTATCATGGGAGCCAACATCGGAACTACCGTTACTTCCTTTATCATCGGTTTCAAGCTTGGTGAGTATGCTTTACCCCTGATTTTCCTTGGAACCATGTTCCTCTTCTTTACCAAAAACAGAACAGCAAACAATATCGGGCGCATCCTGTTTGGTGTAGGGGGAATCTTCTACGCCCTCAACCTCATCAGTGCCGGTATGAGCCCTCTTAAAGATTTACCACAATTCAAGGAATACATGGTAACCTTAGGACAAAATCCTGTGTTGGGAGTTTTCGCCGGTGCAGTGATTACCGTCCTCATCCAAGCTTCTTCTGCGACAATCGGGATTTTGCAAGGTCTCTATGCAGGTGGATTCCTTGACCTTAAAGGTTCGCTACCAGTTCTCTTCGGGGATAATATCGGGACAACCCTAACCGTTATCATCGCGGCAGCTGGAGCCAATGTCTCTGCGAAACGCGTTGCTGCAACCCACGTTACCTTTAACGTTTTAGGGACTATTCTTTGCTTAATCTTATTAGGTCCATTTACGTCTATGATTGAGTACTTCCAAGCACTCCTTCACCTCTCACCTGAGATGACCATCGCCTTCTCTCACGGTGCCTTTAACGTAAGTAACACCATTGTACAATTTCCATTCATCGGAGCCTTGGCCTACTTTGTAACTAAGCTCATCCCTGGTGAAGATGAAGTTGTCAAGTACGAGCCACTTTATCTTGATGAGCATTTGATTAAACAAGCTCCATCAATCGCTCTCGGAAATGCCAAAAAAGAACTCCTTCACTTGGGAAATTATGCTTCTAAAGCCTTTGACCTTTCATACAACTACATCATTGACCTCAATGAAAAGGTTGCTGAAAAAGGACACAAGACAGAAGAAGCCATCAATACCATTGATGAAAAATTGACTCGTTACCTGATTACTCTTTCAAGTGAAGCCCTTAGCCAGAAAGAAAGTGAAGTGCTCACAAACATCCTGGATTCATCCCGTGATTTGGAACGGATTGGGGATCACGCAGAAGCCCTAATCAATCTGACCGACTACCTTCAACGTAAAAACGTTGAGTTCTCTGAAGCTGCTTTGCAGGAATTGGCTGATATCTATCAAAAAACCACTGGCTTTATCAAGGATGCCCTTGATAGCGTGGAAAACAATGATATTGAAAAAGCTCAAAGTCTGATTGAACGCCATAAAGAAATCAACAATATGGAACGTGTTCTCAGAAAGACCCACATCAAACGCCTCAACAAGGGCGAGTGTTCAACACAAGCTGGGGTCAACTTTATCGATATTGTTTCCCACTATACTCGAGTGTCTGACCATGCTATGAATCTAGCTGAAAAGGTCATTGCTGAACAAATCTAAGTACCAAGAAGCTATCCTAAATTGGATGGCTTTTTTCTTTTCCTAACCAAGAATTGCTTTTCTAACATATAGAAAAATGCTTTGATTCACAATGGAATCAAAGCATTTTAAAGAGCTCCCCGTATACAAGCGCAGAAGCTGCAGTTCCTCTGTACTTGGATTCTTCTCTTTTGATAAAGCGAGCTAAGTTGAACAACTCAGGTGCCGGATGTTTGGGATTTAGGAGCAATTCACGATTGACCAGATCTGAGAGACGAACTGCCAGCAATTGCTCATTTGTAGTAGGCAGTTTTTTAGCAGTCTCTAGGAGAGCAGCAACTAAATCTTCACTCAAATCATGTCGAGCATGATTGTAAAGATCTTTTAAAAGGCTTTCTAGGTTTGGTTCTACTACCATCCCTACCACCTCCCTTATGGTTTAATAATGTTTAATCAAATCAACCGTTGAACGATCCAATTTTTTCACCAAGGCTTGCAAGAAAGCTTGAGCTTCTAAGAAGTCATCCATAGCGTAGAGGGTTTGATGAGAATGGATATAACGAGCGCAAACACCGATTGTTGTAGATGGGACACCACCATTTTTCAGATGAGCTGCGCCAGCGTCTGTTCCGCCTTTACCACAGTAGTATTGGTACTTGATACCAGCTTCCTCAGCCGTTGTCAAAAGGAAATCCTTCATTCCTGGGAGAAGCAAGTGACCTGGGTCGTAGAAACGAATCAAGGTTCCATCTCCAATCTTGCCTTGACCACCATAAACATCACCAGCAGGTGAGCAGTCAACTGCTAGGAAGACTTCTGGATCAAACTTAGTTGTAGATGTATGAGCACCACGAAGACCAACCTCTTCTTGGACGTTAGAACCCAGATAGAGTTCATTGCCAAGTTTTTGACCTGACAGGGCTTCTGCTAACTCACTAACCATGAGCACACCGTAGCGATTGTCCCAAGCTTTTGAGATGATATTTTTTTCATTGGCCGTCAAGATTGCAGAACTATCTGGTACGATGGTGTCACCAGGACGGATGCCAAAGCTTTCTGCCTCAGCCTTATCCGCAAAACCGCCATCAAAGACGATATCTGCAATAGCTGGCATGGTTGGGCCACCCTTACCACGTGTCAAATGTGGCGGAACAGAGCCTGAAATCACAGGAATTTCATGACCATCACGAGTCAAGAGTTTGAAGCGTTGGCTGCTAACCACCATGGGGTTCCAGCCACCGATTTCTACGACACGGAAGGTACCATCTGGCTTAATCTCGCTGACCATAAAACCAACTTCATCCATATGAGAAGCGACCAAGACGCGCGGCGCATCCGCAGCTTCTGAATGTTTAATCCCGAAAATACCACCCAAGCCATCTGTCACCACTTCATCCACGTGCGGTGTCAACTTTTCACGAAGATAAGCACGGACAGGTGCTTCATGACCTGAGATCGCAGCAAGTTCTGTTACTTCTTTGATTTTTGAAAATAATGTTGTCATTTCAGTTCCTTCTTTCTTTCATCCATTTTACCACTTTTTATAGGAGAAGGATAGCAGGAAGGTGGATTTCTAAATTAGTATCTTAGTCTTACTGTATCTTAGAAAAGCTTGTATTTTCTTGCATGTGAGGTGAAATCTAAGAACTATTCCAAGACCAACCAAACTATTAATTCCCAAACACAAAACAATTCAATGCTATATTTGTTCAGTTTTTCATGAAATTTGCAGAAAATAGTTGACTTCGCCTTCTTATTTCTTTAAAATAGTACAAAACTAGGAAAAGGAAAAAATCATGACCAAAACAATTCTTGTTACAGGTGGAGCTGGCTACATTGGCTCCCATACCGTTAAAGCTCTTTTAAATGCTGGCTATCAGGTACATGTTCTAGATAATCTCTCTAAAGGAAATCGAGCGGCTGTGGATAGTCGTGCTAGCTTTAAGCAACTAGATGTTTATGATTCTAGTGCCCTAAAAGCTTACTTAGAAGAAAATCAGATTGATGCTGTTCTTCATTGTGCAGGTGAGATAGTTGTGAGCGAAAGCATTGAAAACCCAAGCAAATACTTCACTGCCAATGTTGCTGGTATGAACCAAGTTCTCAAAGTCTTATCTGAAGTTGGCATTCAAAAAATCATGTTCTCTTCGACTGCTTCCCTCTATGGTAATAACTGTATTGACAAGCCGGCAACTGAAGATACCCTGCTCGACCCTGTCAACCCTTATGCAGAAACAAAACTGATGGGTGAACGAATGATTTACTGGATGGCCAATCGCTACGATTGGAAATATGTCATTTTCCGTTACTTTAATGTTGCTGGGGCTGAAATGGATGCTTCAAACGGTCTGCGCGTGAAAAATCCAACTCATATCATTCCAAATATCAACAAGACCGCATTGGGACAAAATGATAGCCTGAAAATATTTGGAGATGACTACGATACACGTGATGGTTCATGTATTCGAGATTACATTCATGTCTTGGATCTTGCACAGGCTCATGTTAAAGGAATGAACTACCTATTTCAAGAAGACAGTTCTTCTCAAATCTTTAACTTAGGAACTGAAAAAGGCTATACCGTCAAAGAAATCTTTAAAACTGCTGAAGAATTACTGAATCAAAAAATACCACACGAAATTGTTGCTCGCCGTGCTGGTGACCCAGCTAGCGTCCTAGCAGACGCATCAAAAGCTAAAAAATATCTTGATTGGAAGGCTAGCTACTCCCTCGAAGATATTATTTTATCAGATTATCGTTGGCGTGTTAAAGAAGGCAAAAACATTTTGGAATAGGATAACAAAGGAGAAAGCCTTGGCGCTCTCTCCTTGTTTTATTCATTAAATTGTCAGAAAATTTATTGACAGATTAAAGAAATCGTGTTACAGTAATATCCGCGGGTATCTTTCGATACCAAATCTATTTGAAAGGATGGGGTATGAAACTTTCTCATTATTTAATTGGCTTACTTCTACTCCTAGTCTTTCTCTCTATTAGCATTGGGACCAGTGATTTTTCATGGGGAAAGCTCTTTGCTTTCGACCAGCAGACCTGGCTTCTCTTTCAAGAGTCCCGTCTCCCAAGAACTATCAGCATTCTCCTGACTGCCTCTAGTATGAGCATGGCAGGACTGCTCATGCAGACTATCACTCAAAATCAGTTTGCTGCTCCGAGTACAGTTGGAACGACTGAAGCCGCCAAACTGGGAATGGTATTGAGCCTCTTTGTCTTTCCGTCGGCTAGTCTGACCCAAAAGATGCTCTTCGCTTTTGTTTCATCCATCGTATTCACCCTCTTCTTCCTAGCCTTTATGACCATTTTTACTGTAAAGGAAAGGTGGATGTTGCCTCTGATTGGGATCATCTATAGCGGAATTATCGGTTCTGTGACAGAAGTTATCGCCTATCGTTTCAATCTGGTTCAGAGTATGACTGCCTGGACCCAGGGCTCCTTCTCCATGATTCAGACCCATCAGTATGAATGGCTTTTCTTAGGCCTCATTATTCTGATAGCCGTTTGGAAATTATCCCAAACTTTTACCATCATGAATCTGGGCAAGGAAACCAGTGAGAGTCTGGGGATTTCCTACTCCCTACTTGAAAAATTGGCCCTCTTTCTGGTGGCGCTAACGACTAGTGTCACCATGATTACCGTGGGTGGCTTGCCATTTCTCGGAGTCATCGTTCCCAATCTTGTCCGCAAGCGCTATGGAGATAATCTAAGTCAGACCAAACTCATGGTCGCACTGGTCGGTGCTAATCTAGTTCTGGCCTGCGATATCCTATCCCGAGTTCTGATTCGGCCCTATGAGCTGTCTGTCAGTCTTCTACTAGGAATCATTGGTAGCCTCGTCTTTATCCTACTTCTATGGAGAGGGGGACGAAAAGATGCAGTTTAAAAGCAAACATACCAAACTCTTCTGCCTTCTCATTATCCTCGCCATCGGAGCTTGCCTTCTCTACTTTTGGCCCATTACTCACCTGTCCACCTTCGCTTGGAAGCTGCGTTCCCAAAAGATCATCGTTTATCTCTTGGTAGCTATCGCGACAGGGATTTCGACCATTAGTTTTCAAACCCTGACGGAAAATCGTTTCCTGACGCCAAGTATTTTGGGAATCGAATCCTTCTACGTCCTACTACAAACCCTACTACTGGTTTTTGAAAGTAAGTTTCTTCAACTCGAGAAGTCTCCTATCTTAGAATTCCTAGTTTTGCTTCTGCTTCAATCCCTCTTCTTTCTTGCCTTACAAGGCTACTTGAAGACACTGATGAAACAAGACCTGGTCTTCATTCTGCTAATCTGTCTAGCCCTCGGAAGTCTCTTTCGAAATATCAGTACCTTCCTTCAGGTCCTGATGGATCCAAACGAATACGATAAACTGCAGAACAGTCTCTTTGCCTCCTTTCAACATCTCAACACTTCCATCCTAACCTTCGGTTCTCTGATTATCCTTGCTTTGACCATCTTTTTCTTTCGAAAAGCAGTCATTCTGGATGTCTTGCATCTGCAAAGAGAAACAGCTCAGATATTGGGACTCGATATTGAAAAAGAACAGAAAGAACTCCTCTGGGGCATCGTGCTTTTGACCTCAACGGCCACTGCCTTGGTAGGTCCTATGGCCTTCTTCGGCTTTATGCTAGCCAACCTCACCTACCTGATTGTCAAAGACTATCGGCACAAGTTACTCTTTATCGTAGCCATTCTGGTTGGATTTATTAGCTTAACCTTGGGGCAAGCCTTGATTGAACGAGTCTTTGCACTAGAAATTCGCATCAGCATGATCATCGAGAGTGTGGGTGGCTTCTTATTCTTTATCTTACTTTATAGGAGGGCGCGTCGGTGAAACTGGAAAACATTGACAAATCCATTCAAAAACAGGATATTTTGCAAGGTATTTCGCTTGAAGTCAGTCCTCAGAAACTGACAGCCTTTATTGGCCCAAATGGTGCTGGAAAATCGACTCTCCTCTCCATCATGAGCAGACTGACCAAGAAAGATCAGGGAATTCTCAGTATCAAAGGCCGTGAAATCGAGAGCTGGAATTCGCAAGAACTAGCCCAAGAACTGACTATCCTAAAGCAGAAAATCAATTACCAAGCCAAATTGACGGTGGAAGAACTGGTCAGTTTTGGACGTTTTCCCTACAGCCGAGGTCGACTGAGACCAGAAGATTGGGAAAAAATCCGAGAAACTCTGGACTATCTGGAGCTGACCAACTTAAAAGACCGCTACATCGATAGCCTGTCTGGAGGCCAGCTCCAGCGAGTCTTTATCGCTATGGTACTGGCCCAGGATACAGACTTTATCTTGCTGGACGAACCACTCAACAATCTCGACATCAAACAAAGCGTCAGTATGATGCAGATTCTTCGGAGACTGGTGGAAGAACTCGGCAAGACCATTATCATCGTCCTCCACGATATCAACATGGCCAGTCAGTATGCAGATGAAATTGTCGCCTTCAAGGACGGTCAAGTCTTTAGCAAGGGAAGAACCAATCAAATCATGCAGGCTGACCTGCTCAGTCAACTTTATGAGATTCCCATCACGCTGGCTGACATCAATGGCAAAAAGATCTGTATCTATAGCTAATAACATATAAGTTCAAGTTAGAGAACCTTCAGTCTCTTAGTCAATAAGACCAAGAGACTCCTTAAATCGTTATCACATTTTAAAAAGGAGAAATTATGAAAACATCCCTTAAACTTTATCTCACTGCCCTAGTGGCCAGCTTCTTGCTCATACTTGGTGCATGTAGTACAAACACAAACTCAAGCACTAGCCAGTCGGAAACAAGTAGCTCTGCTCCAACAGAGGTAACCATTAAAAATTCACTAGGTGTAGTCACACTTTCAAAAGTCCCTGAAAAGATTGTGACCTTTGACCTCGGTGCTGCGGATACTATTCGCGCTTTAGGTTTTGAAAAGAATATCGTCGGAATGCCTACAAAAACTGTTCCGACTTATCTTAAAGACCTAGCTGGAAAAGTTAAAAATGTTGGTTCCATGGTTGAGCCAGACCTAGAAGCCCTTGCTGCTCTTGAACCAGACCTAATTATCGCTTCACCACGTACCCAAAAATTCGTAGATAAGTTCAACGAAATCGCTCCGACTGTTCTCTTCCAAGCAAGCAAGGACGACTACTGGACTTCAACTAAAACTAACATTGAATCCTTAGCAGGCGCCTTTGGGGAAACAGGTACACAGAAAGCCAAGGAAGAATTGGCTAAGCTAGACAAGAGCATCCAAGAAGTCGCTACTAAAAACGAAAGTTCTGACAAAAAAGCCCTTGCTATCCTCCTCAACGAAGGAAAAATGGCTGCCTTTGGTGCCCAATCTCGTTTCTCTTTCTTGTACCAAACCTTGAAATTCAAGCCAACTGATACTCAATTTGAAGATTCTCGCCACGGACAAGAAGTCAGTTTTGAAAGTGTCAAAGAAATCAATCCTGACATCCTCTTTGTCATCAACCGCACCCTTGCCATCGGTGGGGACAACTCTAGCAACGACGGTGTCCTAGAAAATGCCCTCATCGCTGAAACACCTGCCGCTAAAAATGGTAAGATTATCCAACTAACACCAGACCTCTGGTATCTAAGTGGAGGCGGACTTGAATCAACCAAACTCATGATTGAAGACGCACAAAAAGGCTTGAAATAAGCAACTTCAAACTCATACTCTTCGAAAATCAAATTCAAACCACGTCAACGTCGCCTTGCCGTACTCAAGTACAGCCTGCGGCTAGTTTCCTAGTTTGCTCTTTGATTTTCATTGAGTATCAACTAACATCTTTACATGATAAAACGCATCCTATCAGAATCACTCAAACCTGATAGGATGCGTTTTTATCATTTCACTAAAATATTTTTACCTAGCCTCATTTTTCTTCTTGGTTCCGTTTGAGTGAAAAGTGGTCTGGGACGGGGTCCTTACCTGTTTTCGACCAGGGATGGCAACGTAAAATCCGAGCCAAGCCCATCAAAACACCCTTGAAGCCATGTTTCTCAATAGCCTGAATCATGTAGTTTGAACAAGTCGGCTCAAAGCAACAAGAGGGGGGAAAGGCTGGTGAGATAAACCGTTGGTAAAAGCGCACAGGCGCTATTAAAATTCGTTTCATTATTTCTTGGTTACAGCCATGGTATGTAGTTGGCTGATTTCTTTTTTGTTAAGACGACGGGATTCTCCTGGACGGAGTCCTGTCAAGTCTAGATGTCCAAAACGGGTCCGTGACAACTTGTCCACTTGGAGACCGACAGCTTCAAACATCTTTTTAACCTGATGATTACGCCCTTCATGGATGGTCAACTGCACCACAGAACGGTTTTTGACTGGATCCACTTTGAGAATCTCATAGACAGCCGGCTTGGTTTTCTTGCCATCAATCTCAAGTCCACGGGTCAAGGGGCGGAGATTATCCTTATTGGCCACACCTTTAACACGCGCAACATAAACCTTATCAATCTCATTACGAGGGTGAATCATCTCATCCGTAAAATCCCCATCATTGGTCAAAATCAAGACTCCTGATGTATCCCAGTCCAAACGACCTACAGGGTAGATGCGCTCTTTCACGTTGAGCAAGAGATCGACAACCGTCTTGCGGCCCTTGTCATCTGTCACGCTGGAAATGACACCGCGTGGTTTGTTAAGCAGATAGTAGACCTTTTCTTCGTTGTAGATAGGTTGACCTTCAACTTCTACCTTGTCGCCTGACTTGATGGTCGTTGCTAGTTCACGTACCACCTGGCCGTTAACCGTCACCAAGCCTTGCTTGATCAACTCTTCTGCTTTTCTCCTACTGGCCACACCTGCGTGGGCAATATACTTATTGATTCTCATCTTCTTCTATCCTTTCACCAAATAATTGGCTTTCTTGGGCTTGAATCTCAAGCTCATCAATCACTGGTAATTCTTCTAAATGATTTATCCCCATGTAATCTAGGAAATAATCTGTAGTCACATAGAGGTTGGGGCGTCCCAACACTTCTTTTTTCCCGTCTTCTCGTATCAAGTCAAAGGCCTGCAACTTTGCCAAGGCCCCACTCGAGTTGACCCCACGGATGGCATCAATCTCTATCCGTGTGATGGGCTGCTTGTAGGCAATGATGGACAAGGTTTCAAGGGCAGCCCGAGATAAACTCTGGTTGATAGGTGCCTTTGAATATTCTTTCAAAACCGCTGCAAATTGAGGCTTGGTCACCAATCTATAAGCGCCCCCTGTCTCAATCAGAGCCAAACTGGAATCTGGGTCCTTTTCATACTTCTGGGCTAATTTTTCTAAACTCTGTTGGATGCCTGTCGGTGGTAGAGAGAGGAGTTCAGCTAACTGGCGGACCCTAATCCCATCTTCACCCGCTACAAACAAGAGCGCTTCTATTTCTGCTAAAGTACTCATCTTTCCTCTCTATCAAGTCTAGCTTTGTGCCTCTTGATTTTCTTCCTTCTTTTCCATGAGATAGATATCTCCGAAACTCTCCTCTTGAACGAGGATCAGTTCCTGGGTTTTGATTAACTCTAAGGTCGCCAAAAAGAGGGTAATGACCTCTTGGACATTCTGGGCTTCCTTGAACAAATCCTGCAAACGCAACTGATCTCGTCCGGTCAAGGACTCTTTTACGATGACCATCATGTCCTCAATCTTATACTCATCCCGCAGGATAGTCGTGTGATTCTGTGCAAACTCCTCTTTTTTCTTGGCTAGGATATTTGAAAAAGCCAAAAAGAGGTCAATGGTCGTCTTGTCATGAACAAGCTCCGCATCTTCGTAAATCAACTCTGTCGGCGCTTTGGAATAGTGCTGGGCCCGTTCTTGGTGCTTGGCTTCCAAGTGCTCCCCCAAGAGTTTGAACTTGCGGTATTCTTCGATTTGGGAGAGAAGATCCTGCTCCAGATCATCCTCCAAGTCTGTCACTTCCGCTACCTTTGGAAGGAGTTTACGGCTCTTGATTAGCATAAGCTGACTGGCCATAACCATGTACTCCCCCGTCACTTCCAGACGCATAGCCTGCAGGGTTGAGACATAGGCTAGATACTGTTCGATGACTTCCGTAATGGGCACATCATAGATATCCATCTGATACTTAGAAACCAGATGCAAGAGCAAGTCCAGGGGCCCTTCAAAATCTTTTAGTTTAATATCCATTATCTATATTTTTCTAAGGTCAGGACTGTTTTTAATCCTAATTTTTTTGCAATTTCGTACAAATCGACCTTGTTTTCTATTTGTCGTAGAATGAACTGTTCCCGCAAGGCTTGGGCCGATAAGGCTGGAAAACCTTTCTCCTTGACAAAAGACTCTAGCTGACGGAAGGCCCACTGACGGGAATAGACTTTCCCTCCCCTTTCAAAGAGGTAGGTCTGGCCCATCAAGGGTTCCAACTCTGAAAGCAAGGTTGTAGGAATGGTGACAATCCTCTGTTGGGAAACCTTCTTGATTCGCAACACTTGAAAATCCAGATTGATATCCTCAACCTTGAGAGCTAAAATCTCACTCGGCAAGAGCCCCATTTCTAGGATTAAGAGCGCTAGCAAGCGCCCCTCTGGATAGTCACTTTCTTGCCAAAAAGAGTCTAGGTCTAACAGTTCTGGTTTTTCGATCTTCTTTTCAGCTTGTTTAGCCAATTCCAAGCGATAAAAGCTATCCACTTCTCCTTTTTGATAGAGAAAGTAGAGAAATTGGTTACAGGCCGAAATCTTTCGCTTCTGTGCGCTAATTTTTAGATTGGCTAGCTGGGCTTGGTAAATCTTGAGACTAGTCTCAGAAATCCGCTCTCCTACAATGTCTAAAAATTGCTCCAAATCATACTTATAGGACTGCTTGGAATTGGCAGATAAGCCCTGCTTTTCCTCTAAAAAGGCTGAAATTCTGTCTCTCATTTGCATCGAATCTCATATTCCTTACTAAAGTCGTGCAAGAGGGCATTGACTGCCTTGAGGATAGACTTGCGCGTGATGATTCCTTGGAAAATACCAGACGCATCCACAACCGGCAAGAAGGACTCATCTACCAGCTTGTGCAAGACCTCCGTAATGGTAAAATCAGGCGAGACGACCGCTACGTCCGTTCTCGTCATATGAACGATATCCGTATCTGCCATGATTTCTTGACTCAAATCATGCTCCATCTGATAAGCCATAATATCTCTGAGCCCAATCGTCCCAACAAACTGTTTTTCATCTGTCACAACAGGAACACGGGTATAGGTCATCTGACTGAGTAAGAGAGTAGCATGATCCGCATTGTGAGTATCAATCAACACGGCTAGATTTTCAGCAGGAGTCAAAAAAGTTTCTTCTTGTCCCAACAAGAAAGTCTCAAACTCCTTGGCAATCATCGGCTAAACTCCTTGGACAAGCCCGGATACACCTCATGGTCTCGTGTCAAAAAGTCCACTTTGAAATAACTATCATCAATCTCCACACGAGCATAAAGACATTCTCTGACGGTACCACGTGGTTGACTGATGGAGCCTGGATTTAGAAAAAGAGTCTTTCCTTCCATCCAAGCGCTTGGCACATGCAAGTGACCATAGAGGCAGATATCAGCCTCTTCCTCCTGAGCCCAGTAGTCCAACTTTTGAAAATTGAAATTGATGTCAAACAAGTGACCATGGGTTTGGATAATCTTGGTCGAACCAAGCTCAGTCACCAAACGTTCTGGGTAACCTGCATAGAAGTCCATATTCCCTTTAACAACACGGATGCCTTCCCAAAGGGGAGAATCAAGACGCAGTTCAGAATCGCCGTTATGAAAAACGGCATCAACTTTGCCTACATAGCGATCACGGATTTCTTCCACAATCAAGCTATCGCCATGAGAATCGCTCATTACAATGATGATTTGCTTTGCCATGATGGAAATACCTCCAAAAGTTTCTTAACAGCTAAGGCACGGTGAGATTGGCTATTTTTTTCTTCAAGGGTTAATTCAGCTGAGGACTTGCCTGTCTCTCCTACAAGGAAGAGAGGGTCATAGCCGAAGCCATTTTCACCCTTAGGTTCAAAGTTGATGTAGCCTGGCCAGTCTGCTTCAACAACCAAGCTTTCCTTGTTTGGACTGGCCACGACAAGGGTTGTATGGAATTGAGCCGAGCGGTCCTTGAGTTCAAAGACCATGGCCAATTCGTGCAAGAGTTTGGCATTGTTTTCACGGTCAGTAGCTCCCACACCTGCGAAACGAGCTGACCAGACACCTGGCAAGCCACCAAGGACATCGACTTTGAGACCTGAGTCATCTGCCAAAACCATCTTGCCCGTTAATTGAGAAATGGTTTCTGCCTTGAGACGGGCATTTTCTTCGAAGGTCATGCCTGTTTCAGCTACTTCAGGCAAGTCAGGGTAGTCATTAAGATTTTCCACATCGTAGCCTAACTTGTCAAAGATAGCTCGGAATTCCTTGGTCTTGCCCTCGTTACGAGTCGCAATCAATAAGGTTTCTCTGACCTTGCTTGTCTCAAAGAAATCATGAACATTGACCCCTTCTTTAGGCAATTCTACATACAAGAGCTGCCCATTTTCAACCAAGAGCAGGGCTCCCTGACGTTGAATAACTTCCAAATTTCGTCCCATTTCTTGGTTAAGGATATCTACCACAAAAGACAATAAACGGTAGGGAGAACCATAGCGTAAAACAGTAACTGAAAGTGGAAAACCTCGTTCCTCGTCTCGAAAGATTTTGGCCAATCCAACCAAAGGGAAATCCAAGTCTTCATCAGTCAACGTCCGGACGCCACCAAAAATACTATAGGACCCGACATACCAGTCCTGTTCATCCTTATATTCATAAATTTTATTTGTCATAATTCTACATGCTCCACATGAATCTCTTTTTCCAGCCATTCTTCACCAATTTGTGCAAAACTTTGGCTGCTGGCTGTTGTGTAAAAACAGTGATGGAGTGGTCCAGCATCGCGACCACGATTGATTTCAAAATAATTGAGTAAGACTGAGATGTCCCGTACGCACTCTGCTCCACTATCGATGAGCTGAACCTTTGGTCCCATGACATTTTGAATAATAGGTCTGAGGAGTGGATAGTGGGTACATCCTAAGATTAAACTGTCCACCTTACCAACCAAGGGACGCAGGGTTTCATAGACCACTTTCTTGGTGACACTGGTTGACAGTGCCCCCGACTCCACCAAAGGAGCAAACTTGGGACAGGCCAAACTCTCCACCTGTAAGTCCGGATCCAAATCATGGATTTTCTGACGGTAGATGTCTGATTGGACTGTCATGGGCGTTCCAATCACTCCGATTTTCCCACCTTGACTGGACTTGATGGCTGCCGAAGCTCCTGGCAAAATCACACCTAGGACAGGAATATCTAGTTGAGCCTTGACTTCTTCCCAGACGACCGCAGTCGCAGTATTACAAGCAATGACAATCATCTTGACATCCTTGGTCAAGAGAAAGTTAACCAACTGCCAAGTATATTCACGAATTTGCTCAGCAGGACGGGGACCATAGGGCGCCCGCGCCGAATCTCCAATATAGACGATTTCTTCATGGGGAAGCTGGCGCATGAGCTCGCGCACAACCGTCAAGCCCCCGACACCCGAATCCAAAAAACCAATTGGTCGATTATCCATACAGTCTTCTTTCTAGTCTTTTTTCTGATTGATAGTTCATTATGATTACCGTTCCGTATGAACTGAATAATGACAGCCTAATCAATAACCATCTCTCTTAATCATAATCAAATATCAATAGAATGCAAGGAAAAAGTCTCATCCCTAAACCATAGCCAACATAGTGAGAAGTCTGGAACTTTCATCCCAGACTTTTCCTTATTTATTTTTTCTTTTTATTGTTAGCAAGGGCTGCCTTTTGTTGGCGGATGATTTGGTGGTAAACTTGTTGTACCTTAGCTTCGCTTGGTTTTTGACCATTTGCACTCAAAAGAGTACGAACTGCTTCAGCATTCAAACGTGGGTTGTCAGCGAATTCTTTTTCGATTTGCTTACGAACCAAGTACATTCCTCCAAGAGCTCCTCCTAGAAAAGCTAGCACAATCAATACAATTGCTAATAGTAAATCCATCATTTTTCTCCTGTTTCTTTTTGAGTCCCTTTCATTATACCACAAACTAGCCACCCTGACTAGTTTGTTTTACGCTTTCAAGAATGGAATAGACAGCAAAAAGAACCCTGATTTTCTGCAAAAGAGGGCTCCTTACTGAGTTTAATTTACATAGATAGCCAGTGTTTGATACGATTTTAGTAGAATTTTTTCAGACGCTTCTCTTGTCTTGTTATTTAAAATCAAATAAATGCGTTCTATAAAATTAATATAGGAACGATAAAACAAAAGAGAAGAAAATTATTTCCTTGGCTGGCATCTAACTCATTAAACTTTCGTTTAGAATAAGAAAACTTATTATCCATTGCAATTACATAAATGATAAATAACACTGATAATTATAGGTGTTTAAAATTCATTAATCAAATTAGGTCAACTAGAAATAGACTTGTTTGGTATCTTGTTGAATCTTTTCAACTACAATCTATAGGTGTTATTATGGATTATTTCAACCAATTTAAATATGCAGAAACTAAAAACTAATGGCTAGTTGGAATATTAAAAATTCAATTTCTAACCAGCTAATCTTGCTTCAAACAGTTATCGAACAAGTCTAATAAGACAACAATTAATACTAAAGAAGGTCAAACATAATAAACACTCCACAAAAGAGCACTTGGGTACTTAACTTTATCCTCTATTCTCCATATTTGGTAAAGATAATCTAAATCGAATAATAATCATCCTAATAATAAAACCTAAAATGAAGATTATTATAAACGTCGAAATTCTAGAAAAACCTATAAAATGGGTCAAACCATAGTACGAAATCCCTACAGCAAAAGATAATAATGCATAGATATCCTCTTTCAAGACACTAGGAACCTCATTGATTAATAAATCTCTTATTATACCCCCACCAGCTCCAGTCAAACATGCCAATAATCCAGCTGACATTAAATTGAGTTTAGTTTCAATTAAAACTGTCGGTCCAATTAAAGAAAATATAATTAAGCCAATCGAGTCAAAGATTAAGTAGGCTTCGCGTAACCATCTATATATTTCTGAATTATAGCCATAATTTGAACGATTTAAAACAATAAAAATATACATTATAATTGCAACAAATATCGCAAGATAAATCGAACTGGGATCAAAAAGTGCCGAAGGAAATCTACTTATTATCGAATCACGTAAAATACCGCCTCCGACAGCTGTGACAATAGCCAACAAACTAATCCCAAAAATATCCAGATGTTTATCAAACCCTTTTATAGCACCCGATGCTGCAAATGCAATCGTTCCAATATAATTACATACTAAAAGGAATAGGTCAAAGTCCATTTTTACTCCTCAATTATTTTATTCACCCTTTCTGACTTCTTGAAGGTATTTATATATACTAACTTCTGACATTTGAAATATAGAAGCAACTTTTGAAATAGAATCTTTAAATTCAAAAAAACCTTTTGTATCTAGTACTTGAACTATCGAAATTTTTTCAGATTTACTTAATTTATATTGCGATAAGTCTTTCCCATTTGTTTCTTTAAAAATCAAATCATCTATTAAAGAATCAACCGATTGATTAAAGTTTTCTACTATAGTTTCATCTGCCGATATTTTATCTTTATCACCGAGTAGATTTTCATCAATGATAGATATTCCTGATTCAAACAATTTTTTTAAAGATATCATTTTAGATTTATCACTATTTATACAAATCATCCCAACTAATTCATTGAGTTCATCTTTAATAAAATAGCTTGAAGAATATAGATTTTTACCTGAATGAGTTCTACTCCGATAATTTACTAAATAATCGTTCTCAATATAAATTTTATTTCTGACAATATCTAAAACAAAATCTGTTGCAGGTGACCCTATTTCCCTATTTGATAAATTATTTTTAATATAGACTAAAGAATGATCAAAACCATTCGTAAAATCTTGTAGAACAACTTCTGTATCATTTCCTAGAACAGTTGCCAAAAAATTGATTAAAGGGATATATAGTTTTAGGTCCTTATTCATTTTATTTCCTATCTCTATCTAATGCATTTTTCGTAAAGTCTATCATATTAGAATTAATTTTACAAATATTTGAAACGCTTATTCAGCTTTACAAATTAGTTCGAATAATGCTTGAGCATAGATAGCTGTAATCAATACCAAATCATTAACCGGAATAAACTCATTAGCTTGATGCATGGTATCTTCTGTACTAGGAAATAATGCTCCGAATGCAACTCCTTCTGACAACAAACTTGCATACGTTGATCCACCTATAACCTTTGTATATCCTTTATCACCAGTTTGATCTTCATAAATTTTTAAAAGAGTTTTCACTAACTTAGTATCTGGAGATACAAAATGTGGATCTTTCTTGACGACAATATGCAAATCTTCACCTTCAAAATACTCTTCTAAATGCGATTTAATTTCACTAGATGACTGACTGAATGGAAAGCGGATGTCAGTAACTATTCTCCCTCCTGAACTACAATCATAATTTGCAATTCCTACGTTAAAAGTCAGTTCACCTATTTCTGATTGATGATTAATACCTAAATTTTTACCATCAGTTGTTTCGTGAAAAGATTCTCCCATATGATTTAAAAAAGACTTCCCATTTTTAACAGGATGCTGACTTAAAAACTTAGCTAAATAAGTCGCAGCATTTACACCTTTACTTGGGGTTGAACCATGGGCAGATTTACCATATAGAGTAATCTTTAGTTCTTCATCATTCTGATCTACTTGCCCAGATACATTTAGGTGCTCTACTAAAAATCTTTGGAAGCTATCGGTAATATCTGATTCAGTTCCCCCTTTTAGACGGGCTTCCGCTAGACCTGGAACCATATTTTCTTTGGTGCCACTCTTAAATTCTACTAAACAATAAGTCCCAGTTTGAGAGTCATCTTTCCCCTCTTCTATCGTAAAGTGAATTATACCTTTTTCTCCATTAACCACTGGAAAATAAGCATCTGGAACGAAACCTTCCCTTGGAAGTTTTTCAATAGTTTTATAATAATTCAAACATTCCCAATTTGTTTCCTCATCACTGCCTACAATCAGTTGTAGTTTCCTTTTGGGAATGTAACCACGTTCCTTCAACAACTTCATAGCAAAAAAAGCACAAACTAGAGGGCCTTTATCATCCAAACTACCTCGAGCAATTAATTTACCGTCCTTATAGGTAGGTTCAAATGGATTACTATCCCAACCAGTTCCGACAGGAACCACATCTACATGACCTAAAACTCCAAAAGGCTCCCCAGTTTCTCCCCAGTCAATACGAGTAACAAGTGGTCCGTAATCATTTACCTTGAAACCGGCTTCATAACCCATTTTTTTGATTTCATCAATTGCTTGTTTGGGCCCTTCTCCAAGTGGGGCACCATCAACCGGATCACCTTTTACTGAATTGATACGAAGCAAGCGTTCAATATCATTTAGAAGATCTTCTTTTCTATCTTCCACTACATTTTTCCAATTAATTGTTTCCATCTTTATACCTCCATAATTAAAAGAAAAACACAAAATTTTACAGATTCAATCCAAATGATATTGTAAAATTTTGTGTTAGATCTTTAGCTTTCCAATGCTTGTTTGAAATCTTCGATTAAATCCTCGATATTTTCAATACCACAAGAGAGTCTTAATAAGCCATCCACTACACCTTGCTCCAATCTTTCTTCTGGACTAAGGCAGGCATGAGACATTGTTGCTGGATGAGAAAGAATAGATTCAACTCCACCAAGGCTAACTGCCAAGATAGGAATACGAATTTTTTCAGTAAAAGCAATCAATTCTTCTTTTGAAGACAATTCAAACGATAGTACTGCTCCACCATTTTTTGATTGACCCATATGTACTTCATGATTCGGATGATCCTTTAATCCAGGATAGTAAACATGTTTCACCCTTGGATGATTTTGCAAGAATTCAGCCAATTTTTGGGCATTCTTAACTGCATGGTCCATACGTATTCCCATTGTTTTCATACCACGCATAATTAACCAAGCATCTTCAACTCCAAGGATTCCCCCAAAGTTCTTTTGGAACAATTTTAATTCTTGATAGTATGTTTCACAATTAGTAGCAACAAGACCTGCAATGACATCACTATGTCCATTTATAAATTTAGTAACACTTTCAACTACTATATCAACTCCGAGTTTTAGAGGTTCTTGCGCTAAAGATGTCATAAAGGTATTATCAGCCACAGTAACCAAATCATACTCCTTAGCTAATGCCACAATCTTTTTAATATCGCAAACTTTTAAAAGTGGATTTGATGGAGTTTCAAGATATATCATACGAGTATTCTCACGTATGGCTTTTTCTACTGACTCTATATCAGCCATATCTACAAAAGTGTATTCAATCTTGTATTTTGGCAGGAGATTATTTACAAACTGACATGTACCCCCGTATACTTCTTTAGGTAAGATAACATGCTCTCCAGCATTAAGTAACATTAATACATTCGAGATCGCAGCCATACCTGATGAAAAACTAAGGGCATATTTTGAATCCTCTAGACTTCTAAACCCATCTTCAAGTGCGTCTACTGTTGGATTTGAAAAACGAGTGTACAAATATTCTTGGCTATCGTCATAGAGGTGTTTGTTATGAAAAGTTGATGTTTGGTAGATAGGAATAGAGGCAGCACCAGTATAAGTATCTAATACTTTATAGCCATGTAATAGTTTGGTATTCTCTCTCATTCATCTACCTCCGCAATTGCTTCAATTTCTACCAAAGCCCCCATTGGAAGAGCTCCAACTTGGAACGCTGTACGCGCTGGATAATCTCCGTTAAAGAAACCTTGATAAACCTCATTGAACGCTTTAAAATCAGTAATATTACTCAAATAAACAGTTGTTTTGACAATCTTATCCATAGAGGAATGATTATCTTCTAAAATCGATTTGATATTGTTAAGAGACTGACTTACTTGCCATTCAATAGTATCTTCATCGATTTTCCCCGTTGAACGGTTAATTGGTAGTTGACCTGATGTAAAAATAAGGTTACCTACAAGTGTTGCTGGGGAATAACTACCTACTGCTGCTGGAATTTTTTCACTACTTAATCGTTTCATTTTATGCCTCTTTTCTTTCTTTTACATTTCTCCAAATCATCAATCCTACTGGTAAAACAAGGTAACCAATAATCATTGCTACGATAGCAAATGTATTCAATGATACATCTCCTGATTTACTTACGATTGTAAATTGCGATGCCCAGTTAAATTTGTATAATAAAATTACTGTTAAGATACATCCAAAGAATGGAACGATAACATCAAATACAAAGCTCTTCTTAGCAGTTGCAACAATTTCTTCTTTTTGTTTTCCAAAGTAGAATACCATAACAGCCAGAGGAACTATGATAAATTGGATAAAACGTGAAATTGAACTTAGAACAATAATACTAGTCATATTATATTGGAATGCCATAGGAAGTAAGATTGCTGCTCCAATCGTCACTAAAAATGCACGAAGCGGAAAATCTTTGCTAGTTCTAACTTTAAACCATTCTGGAACTTGATTTTGCATTGCCATTGCTTCCAAGATACGTGGAGTGTGGAATGATGCAGCTACGTTTATACCAAACATAGAAACCAAAGCACCTACAAGAATGATTGTACGAATAATTGGATTTGAGAATACTGCTGCAAGTGCTACTACTTCTTTTGTCGTCACAATAGCAGATGGATTAATCATCATAGCTGTTCCAACAATACCTAGATAGATAACAGCTATTATCCCAATTGCCAATGGAATTGCCTTTGGAAGATTTTTCTCTGGTTCTTCCATATCTTGAGCACCACAGGCTACACTTTCAAAACCAGTGAAGGCATAAAATGCTGCAATAACTGCCATTACATAGGCTGAAATATCCATATTTTCGCCCAACTTAGCCCCAGTGCTATCAGTCAGATTTTTAATTGTATCAAATTCATTGACACCAGTAAATAACACAATTGCTAATCCTACGAGAATGGTTGTAACAAGAGCTCCTACTTTACCAATAGTAGACAAGTTATTGATAAGCTCAAACAAACGTGTTCCCAATAAATTGATTACAAGAAGAATTCCCATTAGAATAACGAACCCAATTGTAACGTAGGTCAAGTTGCCATTATCAAACCCAAACATATTAAGAACTGTTTTAACTACCGCAGTCCCCATTACACCCCACGCAATACTTGCTGCAATGTAGCGAGTAATACCTACATAGAACCCGATGTTATCTCCAAATGCAGCTTTAGTATAAGCATAAGAGGCTCCACCTTTGGAAACATACTTAGCCGCTGATGCGAATGTTACTGCTAAAACAGATGCAAATACCGCTGCCATAATATAAATGATAAGCGCCTTATCTCCTGCTTTGGCAACAACACCACCAGGAGAAAGGAAAATTCCCGTACCAATAATAGAGTTAATTGTCAGAAGGACAATCGAATAAAATCCTAGCTTTTTTTTCATTATTTTTCTCCTATTAAATTTCACACATTTGACAATCTTTACATGCATTATTAATCAATGCAGTAAATAACAAGTTCATTTGCATTGATTTCTTGTGCATCATTTCAGGATGCCATTGTACCCCAATTAACATTGGGTAATCCTTATGTTCAATTGCTTCTACAACACCATCCGCGGCTCTAGCCACAACATTAAAATCAGATGATACATTTTTCATAATTTGATGATGAAATGAGTTAACCATCACTCTGTTTACTTTTATAATCCTATGCAACAGTGAATCATCAACAATATCTACTGAATGAGTAACTTGTTCTGGGAAGTGGCCTTGCCAATGTTTTACAGCTGCTGTATCACACATTGAGACATCTTGATAAAGAGACCCGCCATGATAAACATTAATAACCTGTGCTCCACGACAAATACCAAGAATTGGGATGCGTTTTTTTTCTGCACGTTCTAATAAGGCAAAATCGAACTTATCTCTTTCTGGGAATATATCTCCCATCTTAGGACAAGGCTCTTCGTTATAATTCATAGAACAAACATCGTGACCACCAGATAAGATCAATGCATCAATTTTATCAATATAACTATCTAAAACTTCAGCAACATCTGATACAGGTATAATAACAGGTATCCCACCATTTTGGATTACAGAATTAACATAATCTTCATTGACATAGCTTCTATGATAACCAGGAAACATTCCTCCCTGATCAATCATAACACTACCTGAGATTCCAACTATCGGCATCTTATTTGCCATAAGATAGACCTCCTTTTTGAAAATATTTTTTATTTTATTATAAAATTTTATAACTCATTTACAATTCCATTATACAACAAAAAGAATCCGTTTTCAACAAAAAATTATATTTTTTTATAAAAAAATATAATTTTTTTGTTGAAATACCTTTAGATATAGTGAGTTGAAACTATAACAGTACAACATAACTGCTAAAATGTTTCTATAAATTAATATTCCTTTCCTAATTGATTTGCTCATATTTTATTCCAATCCACTATATAACAAAAAAGATAAGGTCTGATTCAGATCTTATCCTTTCTAGTTTTGATACTCTTCACAAATCAGTATTTTAGGATATAGGAGACAAACTTTCTAATTTGTTCTTTGATTTTCGCTTAATATGAACATTTCTTTCCCACGTTATCGTTACATAATCTTCATCACTACTACGAAAACGTTCAAATACTTTAGATTTCTGAGACACCTTATACACTATATATGCCTTACTATCACACTTCTGTTCGTATAGGCACGATTTTTCTATCCCTTCCTCTGACGATTATTATTTCCAGCGTCAGACTTGAGAGTCGCTATTGGGTTTACCGGTAGCGGGTGCCCACGGAGGACTTACACCTCAGATGAACGACATGCCCGTCGTACCTAATAAAAGACTAAGACACTGGATCTCAGCCTTTTTCTTTATCCCAAAACCAATTCATCACTGACTAGACTTTGGCCACTATTTTTCTGGAAGAGATGCATAAGGTCTTCAACCGTCAGATGCTTTTTCTCCTCTCCCTTAACATCCACCACTATCTTGCCTTGATAGAGCATAATGAGACGATTTCCGTACTCAATCGCATGGTTCATATCATGGGTAATCATCAAAGTCGTCAACTGATGGTGTTCCACAATCTTTTGTGTCAAATCCATCACCATTTGACTAGTTTTCGGGTCAAGTGCCGCAGTATGTTCATCCAAAAGCAAAAGTTTGGGTTTTACCAGAGCTGCCATGACTAGGGTCAAGGCCTGTCTTTGTCCTCCTGAGAGATATTGAGTATCTACTTTTAAGCGGTTTTCAAGACCAATATTCAACTCCTTCAAGGCCTCTTGGAACTGGATTCTGTCCTTCTCCTTCACGCCCCAGCCAAGTCCTCTTTTTTGTCCACGTCTCAAGGCAATAGCCATATTCTCCTCAATCGTCAAACGAGAGGCTGTTCCCATCTTAGGATCTTGAAAAACACGGGCGATATCCTTGGCTCTCTTTCTTACACTCAGATTTTTAATGGATTTGCCTGCCAATAAAAGGTCCCCTTCGTCCACCGATAGATTGCCAGCCAAGATATTCATCAAAGTGGATTTCCCTGCTCCATTTCCACCAATCACAGAGATAAAATCTCCCTCTTCAACCTCTAAATCTAATCCTTTGAGAACATGGTTCTCATTGACCGTCCCTGCTTCAAATGTTTTGTGAATATTTTCAAGTGTTAACAAACTTGCCATAACTTTCTCCTCCTATTCATTTCTCAATTTCAAACCACGAATCTTTAATCTCTTTTGCAATTCTGGTGCAAATAACACTAAGGCCAACAAGATTGCATTAAAGAGACGTACCAAGTTTTGATCTAGATTTGGAATTTCATAGATATTTAAAATAATCAAACGGTATACAATGGCACCGATTCCGATGGATAACAAGCGGCCTCCAATGGTCAAGTCGTGTATCAAAACTTCCGCAATAATCACTGCACTCAAACCAACAACGATGGTCCCTGTCCCAGAAGTCACATCTGAAAATCCATCATTTTGGGCAAACAAGGAACCACATAAGGCAATCAAGCCGTTTGAAATCATGTAACCAACAATCTTCATGGTGTCTACATTGACCCCATTGGCCTCACTCATCGGGATATTGTCACCAGTCGAACGCAAAACCAAGCCAATCTCTGTTTTCATCAAAAGGGTCAAGACCAAACAAACAAGTAAGAGACAGGCCAAACTAAATGAGAAAACTGCTTCTTCAGATGTCAGCCCCAAGCTCGCCAACTGTTTAAAGACGGTTGCAGAATCTCCCAAGGAAAGATTGGGCACACTTCCCATGATTTTAATATTGATTGAATAAAGTCCTGTCAAGGTCACAATCCCTGTCAAGAGAGCTGGAATTTTCATCTTGGTGTGAAGCATTCCTGATACTAGACCTGCTACCATACCTGCAAACAAAGCAAGTAAAGTCGCAATCCAAGGATTTGTCCCTGCCTGTATCTGTGATACAGCGACTGCTGCCCCCAGAGGAAAGGCTCCCTCAGCAGTCATATCCGCAATATCCAAAATACGGAAAGTCAAGTAGACCCCAATCGCCATAATCGACCACAACAAACCTTCTGATAAACTAGATAATACAAAATTCATCTCAAATCTCCTTATTCCTTGCCTTCTAACTTACTAATATCAATTCCTAGTGCATCTGCCATTTCTTGATTGGTATGCAATTCCAATTTTTCAGGCAACTCAACTGCTATATTTTCTGGCTTCTCACCTTTTAAAACACGAATCAGCATGCGAGCTGTCTGTCTTCCCAATTCTTCATAATTGGTTCCGTAGTTATACAAGCCACCAACCGCAATCATTTCTGTTGAACCACCGAATACTGGAACCTTATGTTTAATAGAAACCTGCTTGACTGTTTCCATGGTGGATGAAATGATATTATCCGTTGGTACAAAAACCATATCCACCTCTGCCATCAAGCTTTCTGCAGCCGCCTTGACGTTGTTACTGTCCAAGATTGTTTTTTCAACAACGGTAAAGCCTTTTTCTTCCAGAAGGCGCTTAGCTTCATCCTTTTGGACAACTGAGTTTGGCTCGCTCTGAGTATAGAGGATTCCTATCGTTTTAGCTTTTGGTAACACTTTCTTTATCAAATTGATTTGGGTTGAAATGGCATCTGATGACTGATCGCTTGTTCCAGTCACATTGCCCCCAGGATGCTCTCTTGACTCAACCAGCTTGGCACTGACAGGGTCTGTTACCGCTGAAAAGATAACAGGTGTCGTTTGTGTTGTATTGGCCAAGCTCTGAGCAGAAGGCGTTGCGATGGCTAGAACGACATCACTAGATTCTGCTAGTTGCTGGGAAATCGTTTTTAGATTTCTTTGTTCTCCCTGTGCATTTTGCAAATCAATCTCGATATTTTTCCCCTCAACATAGCCTTGCTTGGCCAGCTCATCCACAAACCCTTCTCTAGTAGCGTCTAAGGACTGGTGGGTAATAAACTGCGAAATACCGATACGAAAAACATCTTTTTTCTTATCTGCCTTCAACTGATGCAAACTGATCAGAGAGGTCAAGAGGATCCCCACTACCAAGAGGGGGGCTAGTAATTTTCGAACAACTTTCATAATGAAACTCCTTCTCAGAAAAGATAATACTCAATGAAAATCAAAGAGCAAACTAGGAAACTAGCCGCAGGCTGTACTTGAGTACGGCAAGGCGACGTTGACGTGGTTTGAATTTGATTTTCGAAGAGTATAAAACAAAAAACCGCCTAGATAATACCTAAACGGATGCTCGAAATAATCTAACAAGTTACAACTTAGCTAGTCCATTTAGATATTCATCTATATGGACCACAATCAAAAATCTTAGCCACATAGATACAAACAAATTGCTTGAACTGTTTGCATCCATGGTGACATGTCTACAAACACTATCTAAAGTAGCTAAAGTAAAAGTTTTGATTCATCGTTACAGCTTGTTTCTTATTCATTTCTTTTTCTGCTTTCTTTTTTGATGTTTCCTATCTTACCACCTTTTTCATCACCTGTCAAGAATATTTCAGAATTTTTTAAAATTTTTCGAAAATTCTTTCAAAGTTTTTTCAAATCAGTCCAACAAAAAAGGTTTATAATTCCCATAAAAGTTGGCATGGAAATTATAAAACCAATATTAGTTTAACCCTTGTTGGTAAAGCGCCAATTCGGCTTGGTTAGCCCAAACATAGTGACCTGGACGGATTTCTACCATGGATGGTTTATCAGTCTCATAGTCGTGTTGACTTGGGTCGTAAACCTTCAAGACCTTCTTACGTTCCAAGATTGGATCTGGAATTGGAACCGCTGAAAGCAAGGCCTGAGTATATGGGTGAATTGGATTGTTAAACAATTCTTCTGTTTCAGCAACCTCTACAATAACACCCTTGTAAATAACTGCGATACGATCTGAAATAAAGCGAACGACAGACAAGTCATGGGCGATAAAGAGATAGGTCAAACCGAGCTCTTTTTGGAATTTTTTGAGCAAGTTCAAGACTTGGGCACGAACAGAAACGTCCAAGGCTGAAATGGGCTCATCCGCAATAACAAAGTCAGGTTGCATGACCAAGGCACGGGCAATACCGATACGTTGACGTTGACCACCTGAGAATTCATGAGGGTAACGAGTCAAGTGCTCAGCAAGAAGCCCCACTTCACGGATAATATTTTTAACCTTCTCTTTACGTTCTTCCTCATCCTTAAACAGACGGTGATTGTAAAGACCTTCAGAAATAATATAATCAACAGTGGCACGTTCATTCAAACTTGCTGCAGGGTCTTGGAAAATCATCTGGATACGACGAATCAATTCCGCAGCTTGTTCACGCGATTTCTTACCATTAATCTTTTGACCATCAAAAATGATATCTCCATTACTTGTGTCATTTAGACCAATGATGGCACGACCAATAGTTGTTTTCCCACTACCTGACTCACCAACAAGCGAGAACGTTTCTCCCTTGTTGATAAAGAAGTTAGCATTTTTAACCGCAACAAACTTCTTACTTCCTTCACCGAAGGAAATTTCTAAATCTTTGATTTCTACTAATTTTTCAGACATTTCCTTCCTCCTAGTCAGCCAGATGGGCAAATCCCATTTTTTCACGAATCTTATCATGGAGATTGGCAATCACAGCTGGTTTTTCTACTTTTGGAGCATCCTCATGAAGTAGCCAAGTTTTAGCCCAATGTGTCTCTGATACTGAGAATTGAGGAGCTTTTTGTTCGAAGTCAATCTGCATTGCATAGTCTGAACGCAAGGCAAAGGCATCCCCTTTCAGGTCAGTATAAAGTGACGGAGGTGTTCCTGGGATTGAGTAAAGATCCCCTTTATCATCAGCAAGCTGAGGCAAGCTAGACAAGAGACTCCATGTATATGGATGGCGAGGGTCATAGAAGACTTCCTCAACAGTTCCATACTCAACGATTTCTCCTGCATACATAACTGCTACCTTATCCGCAATACTTGCTACCACACCAAGGTCGTGGGTGATAAAGATTGTTGTGAAATGGTACTCGTTTTGTAAAGATTTTAGCAAATCAATAATCTGTGCTTGGATGGTCACATCCAAGGCAGTTGTTGGCTCATCACAGATCAAGACATCAGGTCGGCAGGCAAGGGCAATCGCAATAACGATACGTTGACGCATTCCTCCAGAATATTGGAATGGGTATTCATCAAAACGTCTATCTGCGTCTGGAATCCCAACCTTATTCATGTAGTCAATGGCCAATTCTTTCGCTTCTTTAGCTGTTTTTCCTTGGTGTTTTACAATAACTTCTGTAATCTGACTACCAATTGTTTTAATTGGGTCCAAACTAGTCATTGGGTCCTGGAAGATAGTCGCAATCTTAGCACCACGAATTTTTTCCCAATCTTTATGAGAAGATAGAGCTGTCAAATCTTGCCCACGGTAGTCAATACTACCTTGGGCAATGCGACCATTTTCTTCAAGCATACCTGTGAAGGTCTTTGTCAAAACAGATTTCCCTGATCCTGACTCACCTACCAAGGCTAATACTTCTCCTTCAACTAGTTCAAGGGAAACGCCGCGAATGGCTGTCAATACTTTGTCACGAACGTCAAATTCCACGACAATATCGCGAGCAGTCAAAATTACATTTTTTTCTTTTGTCATTTCTACTCCTATCTATGTGTACGTGGATCACTAGCATCCGCTAAGTTTTGACCAACTACGAAAAGGGACAAGGATACCAAGACAAGAGTTGTCAATGGAATCCAGAACAAGTAAGCATTAGTTGTTACGTTTTGTGAATAATCTGAAATCAAACGACCCAAACTTGGAACTGTAATTGGTAATCCAAGACCGAAGAAAGACAAGAAGGCTTCATATGAGATAAAGCTTGGAAGCATTTGAGTCATGGTTGTCACAATAACAGATACCAATTGTGGCATGATGTTTTTGGCAACAATCTTCAAGGTTGGTGTTCCCAAGGTACGTGACGCCAAATTGTATTCCAAATCACGATAACGCAAGATTTGCACACGGATCATAAAGGCAATTCCAATCCATGTTGTCACACTCATGGCGAAAATCAGATTCCAGAATCCAGCTCCGATTGAGTAAGTCAAGACAATGACAATCAAAAGAGATGGAATGTTTGAGATGACGTTATAAACTTCCATCATCACACGGTCAACTGATTTTGAAATTCCCCAAATACCACCGACAAAAACACCGATAACCAAGTTAATCACTGTCGCAATCACAGAAATGAGGATAGAGTTACGAGCTCCGAACCAGACACCGTCAAAAAGAGATTTACCGTTACTATCTGTACCGAACCAATGCTCAGCATTTGGCTTGATATAACGAGCACTAAAGTCATTTACCTTGCTGACATCATTGAAATCAAACTTAGAAAACATTGGGTAGATGAAACTCATCAAAATGATAGCTACCAAGATTCCCAACATGACTACAGTTGATTTTTTCTTCATAAATTGTCTAAACACTGAACCCCAGTATGAATAAGCTGGCGCATCAATGGCTTCAGAGGCAAAATCGTCACGTTTTACAAACTGAAATTTTTCTTTATCGATTGTAGACATTATTTGCCTCCTTTCTCAGTCAATTTAATACGTGGGTCAATAATCGTCATCCAAATATCTCCCAAAAGAAGTGAGAAGATAGAAATACATGTAAAGATGAAGACAAGACCAACGACCATAGAGTTATTAGATGCTTTTACAGAGTCAATCAACATTTTACCCATACCTGGGAAGGCGAAGACTGTTTCAGTAAGGGTTGCACCACCGATAACCCCGATAACAGCACCAGGAATTCCTGAAACCAACGGAACCATGGCATTTTTAAAGATGTGTTTGTTTGAAATTTCTTTTTCAGACAAACCTTTTGCACGAGCAAAACGAACAAAGTCCTGTGATTGCAAGTCAATCATGTAACGACGAATCCAAATAGCTGTACCAGGAGCACCCAACAAACCAAGGATAACTGCTGGTAAAACATACGAACGCCAATCTCCAGCACCCAAGATAGGGAATGAATCTGGCAAGCCGATTGAAGAACCAGCCAAACGAACGATATAAACCAAGGCAATTGTTGGAAGAGCCATCAAGAAGGTCAAAGCCCCTGTTGAGAAGCTATCAATCCAAGTGTTCTTGAAGCGAGCCATAGCTGAACCAAGTGGCACGGCAATCGCATAAGAAATCACCAAACCAATCAATCCAACAACAGCAGAGCTGGCAATCATTGAAGGATATTGGTAGTTACTTTCAGTAGCCGTATAAGGATCATCTTTTCCGTAGTTAGCTACTTCACGAGAGTCAGCCTGACTAGGTGATTTGTAGGTTCTTGAGTAAATATTTACAGAAGAAGTTTTCTTACCTGTTGGGAACTGAACTTGAGATGTTTTTGTTTGCCCTTGTCCTTGAGTAATAACCTGTAAAACAGGACTATTAGCATAGGTTGGATAAGAGTCACCTAAATTAATGTTCACAAAGTTTTGATGCACAAATGGGAACTGACTGTTGAAGTACAAGAGATATTTGTGTTTAGTTCCTGAACCAACCAAGGACCATCCGATAGCTGGATCATTTTCAAAACGAAGGTAACGTTTCAAGTCTGGATTTTCAGGGTCTTGAATTTTATTTGTATGATCAATGTCAATCAAGTTAGCATAGAAGTGAAAAACACGTTCAAAAATTGGAATTTCACGAGTAGCGTAGAATTGGCCACTTTCAGTAAATTCTCCCAAGGTCCAACCATGACCGATTTGTTTGATGTATTTTTCATAGATAGCCTTGTTGGTGTCATTGGCTTCAACTGTTACAGAAGCATCCATCTGGCTAGCTTTTTCTTGCAACTCTTTGGTATCGTAGTACTCGATATAGCCCATACGCTCATAAACGGTATTCTCATAGTTATCACGTTTATCAGCAGTTGTTGCAATCTTGTTATAGTTGGTATCCTGTTTGAAAATCAATTTTCGAGGAACCATTGTATAGATAATCGTGTAAGTCAAGGTTGTTACTAAGAAGATAGAAACCAATGACCGCAAAACACGCATAAAAATATATTTTTTCATATCATTTCCTTTAAAAATCCCAAAAGAACCTTCTCCTCATGGAGAGAAAGTTCTATTGAAAATTATTTACTTCACATGACTTGCCAATTCTTTTTGAGCTTTCTCGTTTGACTCAGTCTTTTCTTTCAACCATTTTTCACGAGCTTTTTCATACTCTTCTTTGGTGATTGCTTTTTCACCAACTTCAGTGTACTTCAAGTATCCTGAATTTTCACCTTTAAGGCCGGCTACAGAATATGAAGAGCTAAATGGTAGAACTTTTGAAACATATGAAACGGCTGTTTCTTTAGGAGAAGCCATTACTGGAATTGTCAAAGCATTGTCAGTCAACCAAGCTTGTGCTACTGCGTATTTTTCATAACGTTTTTGAACATCTTGGTTTTCGCTGTTTGCGTCATCAAGTAATTTTCCATAGTCAGCTAAACCAAGTTTGCTTACTACTGATGCATCTGTGTTTTGGTCAATACCAAGGTAAAGGCGAGTGCTTCCTCCCTTAAGGACGAATTGATCCAAGAAAGTAGAAGGATCTTGATAGTCAGGGTTCCATCCTAGCAAGGTATGAATATCCCAGTCTTGTTCTTTAGCTGTTGGAGCGCTAAATGAAATTGGTAAAGCTTCTGCTTGAGTCATTTGTTGTAAATCTACAACAACATTATCTGAACCCAATACTTTTTCAATTGATTGTTTCAATGATTGAACACGGTTTACAACCGCTGTTGATTCTTGGATAACCAAGGCATCCAAGTGGATTGGGAATTCAACACCTTCAGCTTGTAGGCTTGATTTTGCTTTAGCAAAGACTTCTTTCGCTTTTTCTTCATTGTAAAGGCCATTTTGAGAATCTGCTAGAGACACGTTTGACCAAGTAGAAGAATTTGTCTTAGCCAAGCTATCTTGTACCAATTCACCAAATGTTTTCTTACCAACTTGAAGATTATAAGGTGCAAACGTATTACGGATGGCTACTGCAGCTCCATCTGTACCATTTGTTTGAGCTGAGTAAGAATTGCGATCGACAGCAAAGTTCAAGGCTTGACGGAATTCCTTGTTTAGCAATGCTTTCTGAGTAGATGTCTTTTGGGCATCACTCGTCTTAGCTGTGTGGTTATAAGCTGTACGACCATAGTTCAAGCTGACAGTTGCAACACCCGCTCCTGGTTCATTAAAGTAAATGTTATCTTTGAAGTCAGCTGCATATTTTTCATATGTAGAACTTGTAGGGAAGATACGCGCCTTGCTATATTGACCATCAGCAAAACCTTTGGCAATCACATCTTGGTCCTTACCATCCCAGAAAGTGAACTTAACGTTCTCAATTTTTACATTTTCTTTGTCCCAGTAAGCATCATTTTTAGCCATCTCGATAGATGATTTTGGAGTTACAGATTTTAAGACAAATGGACCGTTATAAAGAATAGAGTTAGCATCGGTTGGGGCACCAAAACCTTCCCCTTTTGAAGTTAAGAATTCTTCATTAACCGGCATCAAAACACCACTAGTTGTCTTGTCATTCCAGAAAGTTTCTGGCTGGTTCAAAGTATATTCTAGTGTTTGATCATCAAGTGCTTTTACTCCAACGGTTGAAAAATCGCTTGTTTCACCCTTGATATAGGCTTCTAATCCCTTAATAGAAGAGCTAACGATTGAAAGTCCTTTTGATTTTCCATCTACAGCATGTTTCAAACCAGTAACGAAGTCTTTAGCAGTTACAGGAGCGTATTCTTCTCCCTCTGCTGTCACCCATTTAGCATCCTTACGGATTTTATAGGTATAAGTCAAACCATCTTTTGAAACTGTCCATGATTCAGCAATAGAAGGAACCAGATTACCATATTTATCGTTAGCCAACAAACCATCTACAGCATTTGTTGTGACGAAAGATGTTGAATCAATATTGCTAACGATATAATCCAAGGTTTCTGGATCTGTTTGATAAACATATTGGTAATCTTTTGCTAGTTTAGCATTATTTGAACTAGTGTTTGAACACGCAGCTAGAACTCCTGACGCTAATAAGGTAGCCCCCGCTACAGCAAGCACTTGACTTTTTTTCATTTCTTTACTCCTCTTATAAAGTATAGGTTATCATCAATTATACCATAGATTTCAAGAAAAGTAAACGAATTTTCAGAATATTTAGGCTTATTGACACAAAAAATCTGAAAAAGCTATTGACTGAAAATCATTTTCAAGGTATAATAATAAACGTTAAGGCGGTATAGCCAAGTGGTAAGGCACGGCTCTGCAAAAGCTTGATCGTCGGTTCAAATCCGTCTACCGCCTTTCAATACCGAATTTATCGGATTTTATCAAGACAGAAAGCCCAATTTAAAGGGCTTTTTTCTTTTTCCTCGAATAAATACGTATAACTTTAAAAAACTTTTGGGGCAAGGTTGGGGCTGAGTTTTTCGAGGATACTATTCCCTTTTAAAACAACTGAAAAAAGCTTTGTCACTCATGATGACAAAAGCCTCTAATTTACTCTGTTTCTTCTTCTATTTCGACTTCTGTGATTTGGACTTTTACCTTGGTAACACGTCCATTTTTCACTTTATCATTGGTTAGGATAAGCTGTTTGTTTTGGCTTACCAATTCATAGCTGAGTTTCTCAGTTGTTGGAATGGTCCCAACTCCTGTCAAATAATAACCAGCGATGGTATCAACGTCATCACTTGCCAGTTCGACATCAAAGTAGTCATTAAAATCATTGAGATTCATGGTACCTTGAACGATATAAGTATCTTCTCCGATTTGATGAACTTCGATTTCAGCCTTATCTGTTTCGTCATCGATTTCCCCAACGATTTCCTCTAGGAGATCTTCAAGTGTCACCAAACCAGCCATCCCACCGTATTCATCCAGCAAGATTGCCATTTGTCTTTGGGTATTGCGCAATTCTTTTAACAAGTCATCCACAAAAATAGTTTCAGGAACAAAAAGTGGATCTTGTAAGATTTTCTTCCAAGCAATATTGTCAAAACCGTCCACAAAGCCTGCCTTAAGGAGACTCTTGGTGTGAATGATCCCAATCACGTTATCCTTATCCCCATCATAGACAGGGATACGAGAATAATTTTGTTTTAAAATACTTTGGATGATGGTTTGACTATCATCCTGAATATCGACCATAAAGGCATCCGTCCGAGGAACCATGACTTCTCTGGCCATTAATTCATCCAGTGAAAAAATCCCTTGTAACATCTCAATTTCGTCAGCATCTAGTGTTTCTTCACTATTTGTCAGCATGTACTCAATTTCATCACGGGTCATTTTTTCGTCAGCATCGTCAAAGGTCATAGGAGTCAAGCGACTCAAGAGATTGGTAGATGCAGACAAGAGCCAAACAAAGGGACTAACTAGTTTCCCAAGTCCAATGATAACTGGCGCTGTACGAATGGCCAAGGCATCCTTTAGATTAAGAGCGATTCTCTTAGGATACAATTCCCCAAAAACGATGGAAATATAAGTCAAAAATGCTAAAGATAGAAAACTTGCAACGGCATAAGCTGTTTCGCCATTTCCAAGCCAAGAAGCAATCTCTCGTCCCAGAGTTTCTGCCAAACTTGCCCCAGATAAGATCGTAATCAGGGTAATCCCTACTTGAATGGTTGATAAAAAGTGATTAGGATTTTCTAGTACCTTCAACAGACGGATATAGCGTCTATCTCCTTCTTCTGCCTTTTGTTCAACCCGCGCACGATTAAGTGAAACCATGGCCATTTCTGTGGCTGAGAAAAAGGCATTTAATACCGTCAAAATAAACAATAAAACAAATTGTAGCAACAAATTCTGACTACTTGGGTCTTCCATAGTTCTTCTCCTAAAATAGTATCTTGTCACTTATTATATCACAAAAATTAGCTCAGTACATATTATTTTTTCTCAGTGTCTATTCTAGTTCTACTTAAATTGTCCAAAAAAGAACTCCTACATCTTCAAGTGACATAGGAGTTTATTTTGTATTTTACTGAGTAACAGTCACTTCTCCAGTTCGGTAATCCAGTTGAAGTCCCTTTTGAACATTGGGAACTAGAACATTGAATTCCAATTCTCCGTCTGAAGACTTGGCTTCAATCTGTGAAGCTGAAGGAACTAAATCCTCGTTCGAAGCGTAGTAAAGGGTTACACGGTAACGAACACGCTTGTTTTGGTCCAAGGCTTTACGCACCATGCTTTCATAGTAGTTTTGACCAGTCGAATCCTCGGCCTGTGCCTGATTGGCCCAGGCTGTCTGGACAGCAATATTTTTAGGATTACTTGTTGAGGCATCAAAACCATCCAAGCCACCAATTAAGGCATAGCCTAACAAATGACCTCTATCAACCGCATGGGTATAAGTACCCTTTAGATTCTTGACCTGATGCCAACCTGGTGGAGTCCAAGAAGTCGAACCATTCCCAGTTTCTTCCCGATTCTTGTACTGGCGAGTAGCCTTAGACAAGAGTGCATTAGCTACGGTTGGTACCGTTTCCTTGCCCACTGTCTTTGTTTTATTATCAGCGTAGGGCTTACTTGAAACCTTGGCATCTAGATTTGTTTTATTACCATTGACGATAAAAGCACCTGATCCATTCCACTCCAGGCTCCCTTTTATTTGGCTTTTGACTGCATCTGTTAAGACACTTTCTGCCAATTCTTGACTAGGAGCTTCAGACGCTTGTTTTTTCTGACTAAGCTTGGTTTTGGGACTATTAGCTGTCGACTGCATCTGCTTGATATAGTAGCTTCCCGCAGATAAGAGTAATAACACTAGCAGTCCGATCAGTGTCTGTCTTGTTTTTTTATTCATATTTCTCCTTATCTCTAGAAAAAGGCTGGTTCTCCAGCCTAATTTCCTGTAAATTTATGAATCAATTCCTGCCATTTTGCTGGAGACAAGATAGCCCATGGATCTTGACCCTTGCCCAAGATTCCATAGCCGACCATTAAGCCGATTCCTAGGGCTAGAGCACCTAAAAACAATACCAAAATGACTAAAAGTAAACGCTTGATTACATAGCTTGATTTCTTACTCATCTTCATCGCTTGCCTCAATCCGCTGAATCTTAGCACCTAGCTGCGCCAACTTCTCATGGAATCGGTAATAACCTCTATCCAAGTGAACCAATTTACCGACCACTGTTTCTCCCTGCGCTACCAAACCTGTCAAAATCAAGGCTGCGCTGGCACGAAGGTCAGTTGAAAGAACTTCCGCTCCCTGCAAAGCTTGTCCACCAACAATACGAGCTGTATCACGGATAATCTCCGAGTGCAAGCCCATGCGACGCATTTCTTCTAGATGTTGGAAACGATTTTCGAAAACTGTCTCCACCATAGTTGATTCGCCTTTTGCGACAGTCATCAAGGCTGTAAATTGAGCCTGCATATCTGTTGGAAATCCTGGGTGGGGCAAGGTTTTTACATGGACAGCTTTTAGCTTTTCTAGTTGAGAACGAACGCGAATTCCTTCAGTCTCCTCTGTCACTTCCACTCCCATTTCAAGCAACTTAGCAATCAAGGGACGGTTGTGCTCCCAGACAGCATCTCGAATCAAGACATCACCACCAGTCATGGCAGCAGCTACCATAAAGGTTCCTGCTTCGATACGGTCTTGGACTACATTGTGAGTCGTACCATGAAGTTTCTCAACACCGGTAATGGTAATGGTCTCTGTACCAGCACCTTTAACCTTGGCTCCCATTTCATTGAGGAGAATGGCAAGGTCAACAATCTCAGGCTCACGCGCAGCATTCTCAATCACTGTCACACCATCAGCTAGAGTTGCTGCCATCATCAAGTTCTGAGTAGCACCAACACTTGGGAAATCCATATAGATATGAGCTCCATGTAAGCGGTCAGCCTTGGCTTCGATATAACCAGCAGTCTGACTAATCTTAGCTCCCATAGCTTCCAGACCTTTCAAATGAAGATCAATAGGACGGCTACCAATCGTACAACCACCTGGCATGGATACTTTGGCATGACCTACACGGGCAAGAATTGGTCCCAAGACAACGATAGATGCACGCATCTTGCTGACATACTTGTAAGGAGCTTCCTCAGTGATATCGCCAGTCGCATCCACCTCAACAAGATGATCTTCCTCATCAAAATTCACCTTGGCATTCAAACCACGAACCACCTGATTCATGGTGAAAACATCTGACAAGATAGGAACGTTCTGCAAGACGGTCTTTCCTTCACTTGCTAGAATAGTCGCTGCCAACAAAGGCAAGACTGCATTCTTTGCTCCTTCAATCGTAACACTTCCTACCAGACGATTATCGCCACCTTGAACCACAATTTTTTCCATACTTATTTCCTTTACATTTGATTTTATAATAATCCTCTAAGCGCTTCTTGCCACAACTGATATAGGCTGATAAAGAAAGAACTCATGATGTAGCCCATGACAATGCTAAAAAAGACTACTAGTAAACGAACTTTTCCTGTATTCTCAGTTGTCACTTTTAAAACCTTTTCCCATCTAACAAGATCCTTTAAAAGGTAAAAACTCACATAAATAAAGAGCATATGACTGCTTAGAGTGAATAATAATTGAACCATTTGACTATTATACCATCTTCTCTGTTTGTGCGCTAGTTTGGAAACTTCACTTAAAAATTAGGGATTGTTTTTCAAGTAATTAATTGCATCTTGTAGGGTTTTAACAGGCACGATTTTCATATCCGTCTTGATTGTTTTAGCTGCTTCTAGGGCTGTTTGGTAGTTGTTTTTAGCATCAGGATGTGCTGTCTTTTCTTCTTCGCTAACAGGGTTATCTGGGGCAAAGAAAATCGCGGCACCTTCTCTAGCCGAAGCAACAACTTTTTTATCAATACCTCCAATATCCCCCACATTACCATCGCGGTCAATGGTACCTGTACCGGCAACGATACGGCCATTTCTAAGGCCAGGGTCAGCTATTTGGGTATAGATGGCCAGACTAAACATGAGACCAGCACTTGGTCCGCCGATACCAGCTGTTGAAAAGCGAATTGGGACATCACTGGTCACTTCCGTACGGTCAATCAAACCGATTCCAATCCCATTTTTGCCATTTTCTAGAGTAATAATTTTTCCTTCTGCAGACTTGGTTTGCCCATCCTCTTCATAGGTGACCTTGACGGAGTCCCCTAATTTTTGAGAATTGACATAATCAATCAAATCTTTGGAACTGTCGAAGGTCTGATCATTGACTGCTGTGACCGTATCAGAGATGTTGAGAATCCCTTTAAAGGTTGAATTATCTGTCACAGTCAAAACATAAACCCCAAGATATTTGAGTTCAATATCCTTACCAGCTGTCTTTAGCCCTTGATACTTGGCCATATTTTGCGATGTCTGCATGTAGAATTGATTGATCCGCATAAATTCAACATCGGAAGAACCACCTGTAGTCTCCTGAGCACTACGAATATCTGTAAAAGGCGTCAACCATGCATAAATCATATGAGCTAAAGTAGCATGTTGGACACCAACCGTAACGAATTGATAGGCACCAGCTTCCTTATCTTCTGTGTCATTGACTTTAAGAACTTGGCGAATATCTTCCGAACCACCTGGAACCTCTATATAATAAGGCAAAGGCACTACAAAGGCCAAGAAAGTCACAATCAAGGCCGCAATGACATATAAGGGCCATCTAATCTTTTTTTTCATTTCTTATTTCCTCCAAAATACTCTCGGGAACATAGCAGGCAATATCCTGACCAAACTTCAAAAGTTCTCTAACACCTGATGAACTGATATAAAGATGTTCAGGTCGGCTATGTAAATAAATGGTCTCTATATCAGGAGACAGCTGATGGTTGTAGTAATCAAAACTGGCTTCATATTGCAAATCCGACGCATTTCTCAACCCCCGCACTAGGCAAGTAGCCCCCAGTCTTTTTGCGACATCAACCACCAATTCATCATGAGAAGACACAACTGCAACATTTGCCAAATGTTTCAAAGCATCTTCTAGCCCCCGTTTACGATTTTCAAGAGGGAGAAATCCTTGTTTGTGGGGATTAAAAAAAATACCGACATAGAGCTTGTCAAAAAGTCTGCTCGCCCGTTCAATCATATCCAGATGCCCATTTGTCATCGGATCAAATGAGCCTGTGAATAAGCCAATCTTATCTGACATAAACTGTCACCTTACTAATTCCATAAATTTTTTCCTTCCAGATACCCAGGCAGGCGATTTCTTCCGGAAGTTCAACGGCCTTATCCGTCTCACACACGACCATGACATCTTCAGAAAAGAGGTCTCTCTCAGCCATTTTTTCAATATCTGCTACGATTTGTTCCTTGGCATAAGGAGGGTCTAAGAAAATGAGGTCGAAGTTCCCAGATACCTGTTCCAATGCCCTTTCTGCATCCATCTTGAGGAGTTGAAATTTTCCAACTTCCTTGGTCATCTGGATATTTTCAGCCACGATAGCCTGAGCCTTACGGTCTCGCTCTACCAAAACAGCACTGGACATGCCACGCGATACTGCTTCGATAGACAAGCCACCACTACCTGCATAAAGGTCCAAGACTCGTCCCCCTTCAAAGTAGGGACCAATCATGTTAAAAATAGCTCCCCTAACCTTATCCGAAGTTGGTCTTGTCGTCTTACCTTCTAGTGTCTTGAGGGGACGTCCCCCATAGATTCCTGATACGATTTTCATACCGTTTATTATACCAAATTATGGGCGAAAAGAGAAAGAAAACCGAACCTTGCGGTTCGATTCTCTACAAAATATTTTCGTAAGTATCGCGGACTTCTTGAGGCCAAACACTTGTTTGCACTTCTCCGATGTGTTTCTTGCGAAGTAAGAACATGGCCATACGAGATTGTCCAATTCCTCCACCTATTGTCAATGGGAATAGGCCATTCAACAAGGACTTGTGCCATTCCAATTCCAAGCGGTCTTCATCACCTGTGATTTTCACCTGACGGCGAAGAGTTTCTTCATCTACACGGATTCCCATAGAAGACAACTCAAAGGCTCCACCTAAAGCCTCATTCCAAACAAGAATATCACCATTCAGACCCTTGTAGCCATTCTCAGACTCGCTTGTCCAATCATCATAGTCTGGTGCACGTCCATCGTGCGGTTTACCGTCTGGTAATTCACCACCGATACCAATCAAGAAGACTGCTCCAAATTCTTTACAAATAGCATTTTCACGTTCTTTCGGAGTCAAGTCTGGGTAGCGTTCTACCAACTCTTCTGTGTGGATAAAAGTGATTTGTTTTGGCAAGATTGATTCGATGTCGTAGCGGGCTTCAACAGCTAGCTCAGTCAGGCGAATAGCCTTATAAATCTTCTCAACTGTTTCTTTTAGATAAGCGAGGTTACGCTTACCATTTGGGATAACCTTCTCCCAGTCCCACTGGTCAACATAAACAGAGTGGGTCGCATCCAGCGAATCTTCGTCTGGACGAAGGGCCTTCATGTGGACGAAAAGACCTTCACCTTCACCGAAACCAAAACGGGCCAAAGTATGGCGTTTCCATTTAGCAAGTGAGTGCACCACTTCATAAGTAGCGTCAGGGATTTGGAGAACCTTGACCGATACGGCATTCTCCACACCTGATAAATTATCCTGCATCCCGTCACCGACTCTACTCAAGATAGGGCCTTGAACTTCGACAACTTCTAGTTTATCTTTCAAGTACTGGGTAAAAGTGTTTTTGACAAAGGAAATCTCTTCTTGTTGATGGATAAAACTTTTCTTCATAAACTACTCCTCAAAAAATTAATTAAAAGCATTATACACCTATTTCCAAGAAAAGAAAAGAGAAATTTTAAAAAAAATCAGTGTCACTCAAAACACTGATTTCATAGACCTTTTAGTCATTACGACCAAAGATACGTAGAATACTTAGGAAGAGATTGATAAAATCAAGATAGATACTGAGAGCCATTGACACAACCCAACCTGTCGCTACACGGCCTTGTGATTGCTCATAGGCATAGCGAATTTTTTGGTTATCCCAAGCAATCAGACCTGAGAAAACCAAAACCATGGCTACGCTAATCATATAATCAAAGAAACCACTAGCCAAGAAAATATTGACTACCATGGCAATCAGCAAACCGATAAGAGCCGCCATCATCGCTCGACCAAGCCCACTCAAATCTTTCTTGGTGAACATGCCAACTGCCGCCATGACAAAGAAGAGAAGAGCGCTTGATACAAAGGCAGATAAAACTGTACCTGGAGTATAGAAGGCCACCACAAAACTGAGGGTAAAGCCGTTTAATACTGAGTAAAGTAAAAATACTGGAAGAGCAGCTGGACTATTCTTTAAAGCCATGTTACTGGCAACGAAAACCAAGGCCAACTCTGCAAAAGTAGCAATGGTCAACCAGAGACGTCCCTGCATCAAAAAGTAAACCAACTGAGACTGAAAGACCGTCAACATAAGACCTGATACTAAAGCAGATAATCCGATCCCCAGACCAACAAAGGCATAAACTTTAGCGTAAAATTGATTGAGACCTGCGCGGTCATGAATAATAGTGTGATTCATCTTTTCTCCTTTTCTATGAACACCTTTCCTTGATTATAACAAAGAAAGTTAAAATTAGCTTAAATGGAAAATTAAAATACCGGCTGCAACAGCAACATTCAAACTCTCCGCCTGACCCTTCATACTAATGTGAACCAACTGGTCTGCACTCTCAGCCATGAGGGGACTAATTCCTTGACCCTCATTCCCCATAACTAGTACAAAATTTTCTATAGGAGGCAGTTCTCTGTAATCAACAGAATCTTTAGATAGAGTTGTTGCCAGCACTGGGATACCTGCCTCTTTGGTTTCCTTAAGAAGCGCTTGACTAGACATCCGGTAAATAGGCAGATGAAAATGACTGCCTTGCATGGAACGTAGAGTCTTGAGACTGTAGATATCTGCCGACTTTTCTGAAACAATCACTCCAGTAAAACCTGCTGCATCCGCAGTTCGAATGATCGTTCCCACATTACCAGGATCTTGCACATCTTCCAAAAACAAGAACTTGCCCTGACTAAAGTCAGTTTGTTCTACTTCTTCTTTTTGAACCACCGCAACAATTCCCTGTGGAGTCTGAGAATCCGCCAAATCTAGCAAAATATCCTCTGATACCCAGACAGTTTGCGGAAAAGCAACTAACTGTTCTCGATAACTTTCTAGGGCAAAGATTTTCTCAATCGTCACTCCAGCTTGAACAGCTTCTTCAAACAAGTGCCAGCCTTCAATCAAATAGGCAGACTTGCGGTATTTTTTTTGGTGTAATTTCTTGGCATTTTTTACCACAGAATTGGCTTTTGAGGTTATAATAGTCATAGAAATATTATAACACAATCAAAGGGGTTTGGTATGCAAAAGGTTAGAATGATTGCCCAAGGTAGGGTGCAAGGAGTCGGCTTTCGTTGGGGTGTTTACAGCTTAGCACTTGAAATTGGTGGCATCACAGGTCGAGTATGGAATAACGACGATGGCACAGTGGAAATTTTAGCCCAAGCAAACTCATCTGCTACCATGGCAAAATTTATCCAAGAAATCCGCAAAGGACCAACACCTTTTTCAAAAATCAGCTACTTAGATGTCAAACTAAGCAACTTTCCTCCCTACCCTGACTTTAAAATCGCAAATTAGGTCTCTAGAACTATTGTATATTTTGTAAAAAAACAGTAGAATAGAAAGGTATAATTTTTAAAGAAGGAATAAAAACAGTGAAATCTATTAAACGTTTTGCACTCTCAGCTATGGGAGTGGCTATGTTACTTGTTTTGACAGGTTGCGTTCAGATTGATAAAGCAACAGGTAAGCCAATTGGTCCCGTTTGGGATTTCTTGGGTGCCCCGATGGGAGAAGCTATCAAGTACTTCGCTACTGATAAAGGTCTAGGCTTTGGTGTCGCTATCATCATCGTAACCATTATCGTGCGCTTGATTATCTTGCCACTTGGTATCTACCAATCATGGAAGGCGACACTTCACTCTGAAAAGATGAACGCCCTCAAGCACGTCCTTGAGCCACACCAAACGCGTCTCAAAGAAGCAACAACTCAGGAAGAAAAACTCGAAGCCCAACAAGCTCTCTTTGCAGCTCAAAAAGAGCACGGCATCAGCATGTTTGGTGGTGTAGGATGTTTCCCTATCCTCCTTCAAATGCCATTCTTCTCTGCAATTTACTTTGCTGCCCAACATACTGAAGGGGTTGCTCAAGCAAGCTACCTAGGCATTCCTCTAGGTTCTCCAAGTATGATTTTGGTTGCCTGCGCAGGTGTCCTTTACTATATTCAATCGCTCCTTTCACTTCACGGAGTAGAAGACGAAACACAAAGAGAACAAATCAAGAAAATGGCTTACGTAAGCCCAATCACGATTGTTGTCTTCTCCCTCATTTCACCAGCCAGTGTCACACTTTACTGGGTTGTCGGTGGTTTCATGATGATTCTCCAACAGTTTATCGTCAACTATATCGTTCGTCCAAAACTTCGCAAAAAAGTCCGTGAAGAACTGGCAAAGAACCCACCAAAAGCAAGTTCTTTCTCAACAGCAAACGGACGAAAAGACGTTACCCCTGAACAACCAACTGCTATCACAAGCAAGAAAAAACACAAAAATCGCAACGCTGGAAAACAACGTTCGAGATAAAGCTACGTAGATTGGCTCTTTGTCAACTGTAGTGGGTTGAAGAAAAGCTGAGATCTAGAAAGGACAAATTTCGTCCTTTCTTTTTTGATATTCAGAGCAATAAAAATCCGTTTTTTGAAGTTTTCAAAGTTTCGAAATCCAAATGCATTTCGCTTAATAAGTTTGATTAGATTATTGGTGGCTTCCAATTTAGCATTGGAATAGGGTAACTGAAGGGCATTGATGATTTTCTCTTTGTCCTTTAGAAAGGTTTTAAAGATAGTCTGAAAAAGAGGATGAACCTGCTTTAGATTGTCCTCAATGAGTCCGAAAAATTTGTCAGGCTTTTTATTCTGAAAGTGAAACATCAAGAGTTGCTAGAGATTATAGTGGTATTTCAAGTCTTCTGAATAGCTCAAAAGTTTATCTAGAATCTCTTTATTGGTCAAGTGCATGCGAAAAGTAGGGCGATAAAAACGTTTATCGCTGAGCTTCCGACTATCTTGTTGAATGAGTTTCCAGTAGCGCTTGATAGCCTTGTATTCATGGGATTTTCGTTCAAACTGATTCATGATTTGGACACAAACACGACTCATAGCACGACTCAAGTGTTGGACAATATGGAAACGATCAAGAACGATTTTAGCACACGGAAAAAGCTATTTAGCTAAGTCAAAGTGATTTCGAATGATAGCTTGTGTTCTGCCCTCAAGAACAGTGATGATATTGAGCTTGTCAAAATCTTGTGCAATGAAGCTCATCTTTCCCTCGGTGAAGGCGTACTCATCCCAAGACATAATCTCAGGAAGGCGAGAAAAATCATGCTCAAAGTGAAAATCATTGAGCTTGCGAATAACAGTTGAAGTTGATATGACCAGCTGATGAGGCAATATCGGTCATAGAAGTCTTTTCAATCAACTTTTGAGCAATCTTTTGGTTGATGATACGAGGGATTTGGTGATTCTTCTTGACGATAGAAGTTTCAGCGACCATCATTTTAGAGCATTGATAGCACTTAAAACGGCGTTTTTTCAGAAGGATTCTGGTAGACATACCAGTCGTTTCGAGGTAAGGAATCTTAGATAGTTTTTGAAAATCATATTTCTTCATTTGGCTTCCGCAATCAGGACAAGTTGGAGCCTCATAATCCAGTTTAGCGATGATTTCTTTGTGGGTATCTCTATTAACGATATCTATAATTTGGATATTAGGGTCTTTGATATCGAGAAGTTTTGTGATAAAATGTAATTGTTCCATATAAATCTTTATAATGAGTTATTTTGTCGCTTTTCATTATAGATCTTATGGGACTTTTTTTCTACAACAAAATAGGCTCTATAATATTCATAGGGGATTTACCCACTACAAATATTATAGAGCCGAATATCACTTCTGAGAACTTTCTCATTAGTCTTAATGTGGAATAATTCTTAAAGTTGAGTTAATCCATCACTAATAACTAGTTTTTTATATTTTTCTTTCTCTTATTTGAGATGATTCCAAAATGAGCCGTTGCTAAAGCAATAATACCTGCCAACTCAAAACCATAACCATATTCACTACTTGTATTTGGTAAATAACCTTTAGTTCTTATGGTTGTTTCTTTTGATGAAAAAGGTTCTGAAGACGATTGATTCATCACTACTTGCTCTATCTTAGTATTTATTACAGTAGAAACCCCTTGATGCTCTTTCGTAATATTATTACGTTCGATTCTAATAATCTCAATTGGTGCAATATCTGGGACGTAAGATACCTGTTTTGTTCCTCGATAAACCTTCTTAGCTTGCGGTTCAATACGTGATAATTCTTTTTCTGTACTTAATTGCAACTCATCATTTACATATACGTCTGTGATTTCTACTAAAACTTTTCCGTTTATTGCTACAACTTCTCGAACTTTGCCTGCATCGAGACTTGAATCATCAACATATTCAATCTTATCTGTCTTAAGAACTCGACTTTCTTGACGAACCTTAGTTTCAATAATAACCTCTGGTTTATTATTCTCCATTGGTGCAACATCTGGGACGTGAGATACCTGTTTTGTTCCTCGATAAACCTTCTTAGCTTGCGGTTCAATACGTGATAATTCTCTTTCTGTACTTAATTGCAACTCACTATTTACATAAATGTCTGTGATTTCTACTAAAACTTTTCCGTTTATTGCTGCAACTTCTCTAACTTTGCCTACATCTAGACTTGAATCATCAACGTATTCAACCTTATCAATCTTAAGAGCTCGACTTTCTTGACGAACCTTGGTTTCAATAATAGCCTCTGGTTTATTTTGCTCTATTGGTGCAACATCTGGAACTTGGGATACCTGTTTTGTTCCTCGATAAACCTTTTTAGCTTGGGGTTCAATACGTGATAATTCTCTTTCTGTACTTGATTGCAATTCACCATTTACATAAACGTCTGTGATTTCTACTAAAACTTTTCCGTTTATTGCTGCAACTTCTCGAATTTTACCTGCTTCAAGACTTGCATCATCAACATATTCTACTTTATCCGTTGTGATGACACGACTCTCCTGACGAGTTTTAACTTGTCTAGCTAGGGCCCACTTAGCCCATAGAGTTTTATCTCCAACTGAATTAAAGAGAGTACTATCAATCTTATTCCCAATAAAATCTGGATTATCATACCATCCTTCAAAAATGTAACCACTACGAGCTGGACTGCCTAAAGGAATTTCAACATCGGTTTGGTATGTTGAAGGTAAAGCACGAGTAACACTACCACCACCTAAGTCGTAAGTAAGGGCATATGTATGAGGTACCAATTTAAAGTCTATCCCCGTTTGAACAGGTGCTACAGGAAGCCAATCAGATTCAGATGAATCGTACCCCTCTTTAGATACCTTGACTTTCCAAAGGCCTTCAGGAACATCCCAAGCATATTCCCCGTTTATGCTTGTTAATACTGGGTTAAGTTGAGAGTAGTCATCAGCATTCCAGACTTTTTCCTTGCCATCAGCATCCTTATAGTAAACTGTCACTTGGACGCCAGATAAAGTTTTACTTGTTATACTATTGATAACTGTACCAGATGGATCAATAACGTAGTTTAGCGATTCTGGAAGAGTTAAGAGATAGTCTTTAACTTCAACAACGTCGTTAATTAAAGGATAATTACCAATAAAACGTGCTTTGGAAGAACGGTAACCTTGTTCTAAAGTATAGAAGAACGATGTTAAATTATGGACTGAAATATCAATACCAAATAGTCTATTATCAATATGATGAATGGTCTTTTTGTATGGTACTTTAACATCATTTGGCATCTGTCCTATTGTTGCACCACCATTCAAAAGGTTTATTTCATCAACTAAGTATCTCGTAAACATATTGCCTTTTGCTCTCGCTCTGGAAAGACCTGCTTCTTGATTGTTAAAACCTGGACCATTAAAATTAAGAACTCTTCGTAATTTACCTTCAATATCAGATAACTTATCATCCTCTAAAATCCAGTCTCCAGCATTAACTGCTTGATACCCGCCCAATGAGTGGCCTGTGATATAAATATTTTCAAAGTGAGGATAGTTTAACTTGATTTCTTCAATGATTTTCCTGATCTGGTACTTTGCTGCTCTTTCTTGAGGATTTCTTGCATTAGGAACAAGTTTATTCCCCGGAAAGGCTTCACCTACTTCTTCACTTCCCCTAAAAGCAACAATGATATTCTTTTTATTTTTATCAATAAAGTATGACACTGTGGAATGATAGTCGCCAACAAATTTATCATCTCCTGCTATCTCAGGTTCCTTAAAAGCATTTTGCAGTTGTTTAACAAATATCCAATTAGAGAATAGGCTCTTATCCGTAGATTTAATATCTAAATCATAGAATTGATAGCTCGGTTTTTGGTCTCCGTTCAACGAATCAAAGTTAAAATATGATAGTCCTGTTTCTCCATTTTTAGGAAACAATCCTTCTAATCCTTTTGGAGAGAGATAAGCTAAACCTGAAAATATCAACAAATCCCTATCAGACACATCCCAACTATTGTTATGTTTATCGGCAATTATAGGATTATCGTTACTGATTACTACCTTATCCGTTTCCTTTAATTTATCCGAGTCAATTAGACCATCTCCATCACTATCTCGACTGTTAAGCGTTTCAACTTTGATGACGAAATCTTTTGGAATGAAATCATCTCTTATACCATTAACATCGAAAAAGCCTTCGTATTTGAATAAATGAGGATTAGACTGTCTACTTAAATGAATAACTCCATCTTTATTATTTCGAGATGTTTTTATAGAAACTCTAGAAACATTTTTATCATTCTCCAACTCCACTTCAAATTCAAACTTTTCTCCTGGTCGGAAAATTACATTATTATTTGGTTTACCATCAGTTAAATCAAACGATTGTCCATGATGTTTCATAATAAATGATTTTAGACGTGGGGCAGATGAGTGATATAATATAGTCTTGCTTTTAGCAATTATGTTATCCCGTGAAATTTCTGAAATAACTGTTAATAAGATTTTTCTTAAAGAGTTTTCATCACTTGATAATTTTGAAACATCTACTGGCACTACTGCACTATAACTACCATCCTCTTTAGAGACTGTTTCTAAAATCCTTTCAGATGAATCAATAACAGCTAACTTAATTTTGGTATTTGGCTTAGTCTTCCCAGATACTGTTAACGAATTGCTAGATATATAATCGTTAACATTAATAGTCAAATACGGCATTTCTTCATTAATATGTCCTAGAAGTTCAGCCCTCTGGATACCATTTTCCTTATAACGAATTTGTGCTACGATATCTAAATAGGTTAACTCTTCCGCTGTCGTTTTAACATTAAAGTCAAAAGTTCCTTTTAATGAATTTATGTCCTTCAATGTTAAAACATTTTTATTTTTTCCTGAAATCGTACCTTTTTTAACAATAGGGTTTTCTGAATTAAAACTTACCTTATCATCTGGCAGTGTGATAACAATCTCTGTATCTGAGATGTTACGCCCTGCTGTCTTTAATTCGTATTCTAAACGAAGCGAAAGATCTCCAGAAAATTTTAGATTCTGAGATGTTGTTAGTAAATGAGCTCTTGTCACAATACTATCGTTGTAGTGCTTGTAATCATCACCTAGTGCTACTGTCTTAAAACCATTAGCTTTCAAATAAGTCTCGGCATAAGAACCACCTACAACATGGAATGTTACCTTGTCCTTGTTTGCAATAAGGTTTTCTCCAATATTCGTTACACTTGCAGGAATATAAACATTTTCCAACCCTTCCATATTAACAAAAGCATTAGTATCAATACTTTCAACTTTATCTGGAATAACTAGTAGTTTCATGCCTTTGTTTCCTTCAAAAAGATAACCTTTTAAGGCTTGCAACTCAGATGGTAGCTTTATGCTCTTTAAATTAGGATTAAATCGGAATGCTCCATCTCCAATCTCACTGACAGTATCTGGAATATCATAATAATCTATCTCCGTTGATTCAAAGGCACGTGAATCAATTTTTGTTAAACCAACAGGTAGAATAACATCTTTAAAACCTTCTTGTGGGCCTTCAAAACTTATAGCTGTAGACTTATTATTTCGGAATGCATATTTACCAATTTCCTTAATCCCTGAAGGTACGATAAAGGTTGTCAAACCTGTGTTTTCAAACATACCATCAGGTATACGGATACCTTCAATTTTATTACGCAACTCATTCAATTTCTTACTGCCTGCAAAGGCTCTATCTGCTGTTGTTAATTTTTCAGGAATATTAACACTATTTAAAGTGTTAATATTTCCAAAAGCGAACTCCCCTAACGTTTCCACAGTATCTGGCAAAGTTAAGAACGTAAGACTAGTTCCATCAAAAGCGTGATTTCCAATTTCGGTAAGATTAATATTGTCTTTAAATGTCACTGATTTTACAGGTGTTACACCGTTAAAAAGATAGTCTGATACCTTGCTAACGCCACCTTCAAAATTAACGAAGATACTCTCAGGTCTTTGTTTAGATATTTCATCACTATAATAATCTCGATAGCTAAACGGTGAGATTGTGTTAACATCATAATATTTATCAAGTTCTATATTTGACTTGATTTTTACGACTCTTAGCTTACTACTATTTCCAAAAGCTGAACTTCCTAAATATTGCAAAGAGGCCGGTAACTCTATCACCTTCAACTGATTACCAACAAAAGCTGACGAAGCAATTCGTTTAATTCCTTCTGATAAAATTAAGTCAGATAATTTAGTATTGTAAAAAGCACCAGAATTAATTTCCTCAATATTACTTGGAACTTCTAATTTGGTCAGTCCTGTATTAGCAAAAGCATTCTCAGAAATAGCTCTCAACTGTTTGGGAAAAATCACTTCTGTGAGTGAATGATTATTTTCAAAGGCTCCCCTACCCAAATAAGTCAAACTATCAGGCAATTTAACATGTTTTAAATTTGCATTAGCGAAAGCTCTGTCATCAATGGTTTCCAAAGCATTATTTAAAACAATTTCACTTAAATAATCGTTTTGAGCAAAGGCATTATTTTCTATTGTTTTAATTGTAGAAGGCAGGGTAAATGTTTTAATCCCAATATTACTTAAAAGACCTGCTGGAATTTTTTCACGACCATCTTCAATGATTACATTTTCAAGTTTCTTACTGTTTGAAAAAGCATTATAGCCACTTTCAAGACTCAAAGGGATATTTACTGAGACTAAGTTAGCAATTTCCCCAAAAGCTTCATTTTCCAGTGTCTTTATTTTAGATGGTAGAACAACAGTTGTTAATTGTGTACCTGAAAACGCATTTTGTCCTATTGATATTAAGTTATTTGGTAACGTAATACTTTTCAAAGGAGTATCAGCGAAAGCAATCCCTCCAATACTTGACACTGATTCAGGAATTGTGATCTTAGCTATATTTGTCTTATAGAAAGTCTTACTTGAGATTTCTTTTAAATTTGTAGGCAAAATAACCTTATCTAGAGTTTTAACAGAATCAAATGCTCCGTAACCAATCTTTTCAACACTATCTGGAATGGTAATTTCTTTGAGTTTTGTGTTTGCAAAAGCAAAATCCTGAATTTCAGATAATGATGACGGTAAGTTAATTGTAGTTAAATCAGAATTAGCAAATGCCGAAGAACCAATCTTTGTAACACTACTTGGTAAATCAATCTTATTGATACCTGTTTCTTTGAATAATCCACTAATAATTTCTGAAATTCCATCTTCAAAAGTAACCGTTTTTAGATTCTTATCTCCTGAAAAGATGGCATTATAATACTCTCCCCATTCTACGCTTTTCCATGATCCGTTATAAATATAACTAGTATTATAGGAACTAGTAACAGATTTAAGAGATTTTGGAATATGTACTGACTCTAGTGATTCAATACTAAACGCATGATTACCAATAGTCTCAACTTGACTCGGAAGCACAACTTTTTTTAGTTTAGTACCACTGAAAGCATACCGACCAATTATCTTCAGATTAGCTGGTAAATCAATAGAAGTCAGGCCAGTGTTGTAGAAGGCTTCATCTCCAATACTAGTCACATTTTCTGGTATAGAAATATCAGCTAATCCTTTCAAATTATAGAATGCACCATTTCCTATTTTTTCAAGACTTTTTGGTAATACTACCGATTTAATGGACGTTCCAGAAAATGCACTAGTTATCTCTTTTAAACCTTCTGAGAAAGTTATCTTACTTAATTCAGAATTATCAACAAATGCAGTTCCAAGAACTTCCAAACGACTCGGAAGGGTAACTTCTTTTAAATTATTATTTGAGAAAGCATAATCACCTAATGTTTTTAAATAAGTAGGTAAAGTAACTGCTGATAGTTTATTATTAAAAAATGCTTTTTCAGCTATTTCCTCTAAACCTGACGGAAGAGTTACTGACTCTAAGTTAGAATTCATAAAAGCTCCTCTTCCAATCTTCTTCAGGGTACTTGGAAATACAACTGATTTCAACAACTTGTTATTAGCAAAGGCATAATCACCTATTTCTTCCACACCCTCTGATAAAACAATTTTTTCAACTTGAGTATTCTCTAAAATACCTTCTGGAATTGTTTTCATCGAAGCAGGGAATACAATTTCTTTTAGACTAGTATTTGAAAACGCTCTTTCCCCAATAGTTTTAAGAGTTGATGGTAAAATAAGCTTTGTTAATTGTTCATTACTAGAAAAAGCATCTTCCCCAATTTCTTCTACTCCTTCTGGTACAACAAATTCTGTAATCCCAGTATTTGCTAGAAAACCATCAACAATCTTTCTTGCCCCTGATTTAAGGTTTATTGTAACTAAATTTTTACTACCATTAAAAGCATTCTTTCCTGTAACTAAATTACTTCCTACGTCAATTGAAGTTAATGTTTCAATATCTCCGAAAGCACGTTCTCCAATATTTTCTAAAGCCGATGGCAAAAGAACTTTCTTAAGACTTGTTTTTCCAAAAGCATAGCTAGCAATTTCTTTCATTGTTGAAGGAAAATTGATATTCATAATCCCTTGTCGATTATAAAACATCTTAGCTGGGATTTTTGTTACCCCCTCTTCAATCACAACCGTCGTTAACGGACTGGCATCAAAGAACCCCTCCCAGAACCAACCGTCCCAACTTTTATTGATATCAGAAGTCACTGTAACTTTCTTTAACGTATCAATATAAGAAAATGCATTAATCCCTAAATAATTTAATTGTTTTGGGAAATAGATTTCTGATAAATGCGTTCCACTAAAAGCAGATCTACCTATTCCAGTTAGCTCTTTAGGTAATGTAATAGATATCAAACCTGAATTCGTAAAAGCACCATCTCTTATATTTGTAATACCACTCGGTAAATTAATATGAGTAAGACTTGGAGTATCAGAAAAGACATAACTAGAAATCTCAGTTAAAGTTTCAGGAAGTTCAACAACCGATAATTTGCTATCACCTGAAAAAGCACCTTCTTCAATCTGTCTAACTCCATCTAACAAATTAATTTTTTCTAAAGATTTACTATTAGAAAAAGCATAGCTTCCAATAGTCTTAACACTGGAGGGTAAGACTATCTCTTCTATACCAGTGTTATGAAGAACACGGGGCGGGATTGTGACAATACCGTCTTCAAAAATTACTTTTTTAAGATTAACATCTCCATAAAAGGCATAACTAGCAGATTCAACAGATTTTGGTATAATTACTTCTGTCAACGTTTTTATATTAGCAAAAGCATTCTTACCAATATACGTTAAACTTGATGGCAATTCTATTTTGGATAGCGATGTCCCCTCAAAAGCTGATGTTCCTATACTTTTTAGGGTACTTGGTAAAATTACTTCCTTTAATTTCGTATTATTTTTAAAAGCATTACTATCTATAACAGTCATACCTTCTGGAATTTCAATACGTGAAGCACCACTGGCATTTAACTCTTCAAAATAATCTAATCGCTTTCTATTTTCTTCCTCAACTGTTTTTTCTACTCTACTATCCGAAGAATTAGTTAGAACTGATGCTCTGTCTTCACCTATTGAATTGCCTAAGGTTATATTCGCATCTTCTTTGGAAGTAATCTTATCTACAGAACTATTATTATTTGCTACTAGAGCAGTAACTTCTGCTGAGGGTGATGATGTACCAGTCTCCGGATTTACCTGTTCGGACACAGAAAAATTTGTTTTATGTTCTTCAGTGACTATCCCCTTCTCTGAAGAAGTTACTTCACCATTCGTATTAGAAGAGCTTTCAATAGAATGCGGTAACACGACATCACTATACCCGGATGTTACTGTTTTAGTTACCGTACTGTTTTCAGTAATTGTAGGCACGTTATTTGAAGTCTCATCTGCAAACACAACTGAATTCCCAAATACCATGTAAGCACCAACTAAAACTGTCCCAGCAACGGTTACCCATTGACCTGTTCGGCGTTTTCTTAATTTTAAAACTTCCTTCATTTAAATATCTCCTATTGTAATAATATCTTTCAAGTTACTCTTTGACTGTCTTTTTGATTATCAAATTATTTATTCTTCGTAAAATCTGTCTTAATACTCCTTTCCAGAAAAGTCTGTGCTATACAAAGTAAAGGTTAAACCATTTCTCAAAAAACTCTATTCAAATATGGTAGGACAATTAATTTTTGTCGTCACCTAAACTAATACTTATACGTTGAAGTAGAACGTGACTAAATTGTTCTCAAACTTTTCATTACTTACAAATAAAATCCATCCTATTTTTGAAAGGCCGTAAAATTATGAAATATCTACAAATTACACTGTACGGCTGAAATAATCTGATAATTTACACCTCTTTAGTATTTTAACATAATTCTACTTTTTAAAAAGAAGATTTTTATGAAAATCCGTTTTTAGCAAGCATTTACATTTTTTAGATACGCCTTTTAATGTTTTATTATTAAACAATTTGAAGATTAGATATATAAAAGACAAACATTAAAAACTTAGCCCACTGAAAAAATAAGGAGCTTACTTTTAATGAACGGAAAACCGAGGAATCTCTCATCAATTTGAGCGAATTCCTCGGTTATTTTGTATTTATTAAGGTCATAGTTCGTTTCATATTGACCACGAATATGCTTGTTGCTGCCTGTAACTCCATGCTGAAAAGACCTGATGCCCTTGCGACATCAAAGCCATGTCTCTGTTTTAGTTCGGCATTCTTCGCTTCGATTTTATAGCGATGTCTGGTAATTTCTTTAAAATAAGATGTTTCCTGAAATTTCTTCTGGAAAAGATGGTCGTTCCTCTTAATAGCTAATGAATAAGTTTTAGACTTTGTCCCCTCCTTATAACAACCTTCCTTGGAAAGGCAACTCTTGCACTTCTCAATGTCAAAGTAATGAGTGACAACTTGATTCTTATTTTGATATTTTTTCCCTGTCCTTGTTTTGCGAATAGCCATGTGTCCTTCAGGACAGACAAATAGCCCTGCGTCTTTATTAAATTCAAACCCATCCTCTTCTTTACGGTAACCTTTTGAAACAGAAGGGTTCAGTTTTGACACCAAATGAATCTTTTCTTTGCGAGCTAGTTGAATATTGTCCTTTACTGAATAAGCCGCATCACCAATAATAGTCTCGATGTCCAGACTATTTTCCTTTGTTTTAGCATATAACTCAGGTAAATATTTCCTATCACTTTGTTCGCCAGAAGTGACCACACAAGCAGTAATAATCCGTTCATCCGTCATAGCGATATGACTTTTATATCCATAGAAAGAGCTGTCGGCTGTCTTATGTCCGAGCCTAGTCTCCTCCTTAACAGAAGCTTCCAAGTATTCTAAGTCGTCCTCAACAGCCTCTTTTAGGTAATTGAACTTTTGAGAGACAGCCGGTAGGGCTAAGAGTTTCTCGTGTTTTTTAACCATAGCCATTGACTCCTCTGTATATGTCAATTCTGCTTCGAGTTTATCTTCTTGGGGTTTCTTATGATTATAATGAGATTTGGTGTGAGTGGCATTCACAATGAGGATTTTACTCTTAATCAAGTTGTGTTCGAGTGCAATTTGAACAGACTTCTGAATCAATACATCAAGCAGTTTGTCATCTTTAATTCTTAGCTTTCTAAATTTTGTCAGAGAGGATGGCTCGATAACAGAATCCTCAGGAGCTAGACCAAGAAAAAATTTAAAGGCCATATCTGACAAGGAACGTCCCACCACATCGACATCTGATAACTTATAAATATCTTTTAACAAGAGATATTTAAACATCATAATCGGTGAATAAGCTTTACACCCAAAATCGGGACGATAATTCTTTTCTAGTTCATCATGAATAAAGCTAAAATCACAGAGTTCAGTTAGCTGACGAAAAAAAGTGGGTTTTAGGAACCACGATATTATACAAACTAGAATAAGGACTGACATTCATAGTTAACTGATTATCAAGCATCATTTCACCTCATCTCTAGTATAACAAAAAAGCCATCAATTTGATGACTTTTTCAGTAGGCTCTTTTCCATCAGGCTTCTTTTTTATCCATGTACACGTTTCATATAATCTTGATAACTTTCGGTATCCATGAGTTTCTTGGCGTTCTTGACACGGTCTGCTGTTGGTGGTTTGACCCCTTCGAGGGAATATGGAATTCCCAGTTCACGCCACTTGAACTCACCCATAGTGTGATAAGGCAGAATTTCAAACTTATCAACATTTTTGAGGGTCTTGACGAACTTCCCAAGTTCAATCAAGTCATCATCTCTGTCTGTCAATCCTGGAACTAGCACATGGCGAATCCAGACAGGTTTTCCAATATCTGATAGATATTGGGCACAAGCCAAGATATTTTTATTGGTTTGGCTAGTGACAATCTTGTGCTGTTCTTCGTTGATTTCCTTGATATCCAAGAGGACCAAGTCAGTGACAGCCATGAGTTTGTCAAACTTCTCAAGGTAACGTGGTTTATTACGGAAAGGAAGGGCACAGGTATCCAAGGTACAGTGGATTCCTTGTTCCTTAGCCTTGGTGAAGAGGGCAATCAGGAAATCAATCTGCAAGAGGGCTTCTCCTCCACTGACTGTAATACCGCCCTTATTTCCCCAGAAACCACGGTAGCGCAAGGCCTCTGTCAAGACATCATCTACCGTCCGTTCACGTGACTTATTGGACTCCATAGCCCAAGTGTCCGGGTTGTGGCAATACTGGCAACGCATGTGACAGCCCTGCAAAAAGACAATAAAGCGAATACCAGGCCCATCTACTGACCCAAAGCTTTCTGTCGAATGCACCATTCCTGTCACTTGTCCATAATCAATTGTTTCTTCAGACATATCGTTACCTTCCTTGAAAACGTTTTATAGTTTTATTATATCACGACTTGAAGGAAAAACAAGATTTTTGCCTATTTTTTAGAAAGCAATCTGTTTTTCAATTTCATTTTCAATTACTTATCATTTTATTCTTCAAAATCAAAGCCATACAAGGTTGCAAAGTAGTCCTCAGGGCGCTCTGCACGGCGGATTTGACGGACTTTACCTTCTTCGGTATAAAGGATTTCCGCAGAACGAAGTTTGGCGTTGTACTGGTAGCCCATTGAAAAACCGTGAGCACCTGTATCATGAATGACCAGCAAATCACCGATTTCTGTATGAGGTAGTTCACGATTTACTGCAAATTTATCATTGTTTTCACAGAGTGAACCAACCACATCAACCACTTCAACTGGTCCATCTGGATGGGTCACGTTAGTAATGTGATGATAAGCTCCGTACATAGCTGGGCGCATAAGGTTGACTGCTGATGCATCCACACCCAGATAGGTACGGTAGGTTTCCTTCTTATGAGTCACTCTTGTGACCAAAGCACCGTGAGGGGCTAACATAAAACGACCCAATTCGGTATAAATCTTAACCTGACCAAGACCTGCTGGCGTAAGAACCTCTTCATACACCTTACGAACTCCCTCACCAATCAAGGCAATATCATTTGGCTCCTGGTCAGGACGATAATTGACACCAATACCGCCAGAAAGATTGATAAAGTCTAGCGAAATCCCCAACTTTTCTTTGATTTCAACAGCCAATTCAAAGAGCTGACGCGCCAACTCTGGATAATAGAGATGGGTCACGGTATTGGACGCTAGGAAGGAGTGAATCCCAAAAGTCTTGGCTCCTTTTTCCTTCAAGATAGCAAAAGCTTCAAAGAGCTGGTCCTTGGTCATGCCAAACTTGGCTTCTCCAGGATTGTCCATGATGTCTGTCCCCAGTTCAAAAACGCCTCCAGGATTATAACGACATGAGATGATTTCTGGAATGCCTGCTGCTCGCTCCAGATGTTCAATATCTTCAAAGGCATCCAAGTTAATGGTCGCACCCAATTCACGCGCATAGGCGTATTCCTTGTCTGGCGTGTTATTTGAAGAGAACATAATCTCAGAACCAGGGAAATTCAGTTTATGACTCATCAAAAGTTCTACATAACTAGAGCAGTCCACTCCACAACCTTCCTCTTGAAGAATTTTTAAAATAGCTGGGGTGGGAGTAGCCTTAACTGCAAAATATTCCTTAAAGCCCTTGTTCCACGAAAAGGCTTGGTTGACAGCTCTTGCCTTCTCACGAATCCCCTTCTCATCGTACAAGTGGAAGGGAGTTGGGAACTCGGCAACAATCGCTTCTAAGTCTTCTTTATTAATAAATGGTGTTTTCATAATCTTCCTTCTATTCTATTTGCAAAGAAAGGCTGGGACAATCGTTCCAACCTTTAGTTCTATCTCTTATTTATCTTCGTCAAAGATATTGCCAACCTCAACATCGATGGCTTGGTTCTTGACATCAATATTGGTTACCTTCAAGAGTGACTTGTAGTCAAACTGCTTTTCACGTTCTTCTTGGGCATTATCCGCAAAGACCGCTACACCTGCCAATTCTGAGTCGAACTCGCGCAAGAGGCTGATCATCCCATTGACAGTTCCGCCGCCTTTCAAGAAATCATCCACAATCAAGACACGGCTACCTGCCTTGAGACTACGTTTTGAAAGGAACATTTTCTCAATGCGGTCACCACTTGAACCTGATACATAGTTGACGCTGACAGTTGAACCTTCGGTAATTTTCAGGTCACGGCGCACAATAACAAAAGGAACATTGAGGACATTAGCAACTGCATTTGCAAGTGGAACACCCTTAGTCGCTACGGTCATAACGGCATCAATTTTTTGGTCCATAAAGCTCTTGGCAATAATGCGACCAATATTTTTCAAGATAGCTGGTGTGCTAAGCAAATCAGACAGGTAGATATAGCCACCTGGCAAGATACGGTCACTTTCTGACAACTTGGCACGCAAGTCCTCAACCATTTCCTTGGCATCATGGCTTGAGATTGATGGTGTGAAAATGACACCACCACCAGCACCAGTTACTGTCTGGATATGACCGATTTCGATTTCCTCAAAGGCACGTTTGATAATGACGATATCTTCTGAGATGGATGATTTAGCAGATTCATACTTTTCAGCAAAAGTATTGAGACTAGTTAGTTTATAAGGATTATTAATCAAATAGTTGGAAATGACAACCATCCGATCACTTCTTCTTAATTTCATTTCTATTTCCCATTCTATTTTTCTTCAAAAAATCAAAAAGCAAACTAGAAAGCTGGTCGCTGGCGATTCAAAACACTGTTTTGAGGTTGTCGATAGAACTGACAAAGTCTGTAATATACCTACATATATACATACGATAAGGCGATGCTACCCTAGTTTGAAGAGATTTTCGAAGAGTATTCATTTTTGTCTTTTACTTATTATACCATATTCACATAAAAAAACGAACATTCTTATCCTAAAAATGCTCATTTTTCTTAAATTATTAATCTAAATCTGGTTTATAGAAGGAACGATTGTCCATAGCGAAGATTTTATTGGTCATCTCTCCCTTATCCACCAGAGCCAGAGCTGTTGACATCATCATCATGCTAGCATCCAGATTGTCAATCATATGGATAATCTCTGCCTCCATAATGCGTGGACGGACTGGACTTCCATACTCAAGTAAGCCGTGGTGACTGAGGATGACGTGGCGAAGCAGAACGACTTCTTCCTTGGTATCATCGATGCCGAGTTCCATCACTGTCTTGGTAATTTCACTATCAATCAGAGCGATATGGCCAAGAAGATTGCCTCGCACTGTATACTCAGTTTGGTCTGGTCCCGTCAACTCAATGACCTTAGCCAAGTCATGTAGCATAATTCCTGCATAGAGCAGACTCTTATTAAGCTGAGGATAGATCTCGCTAACGGCATCTGCCAAACGCACCATGGTCGCCGTATGATAGGCCAATCCCGTTTCAAAGGCATGGTGATTGGTCTTGGCTGCTGGATAAGAGTAAAATTCCTTGTCGTACTTGGTGTAGAGATTTCGGACAATCCGTTGCCAAACAGGATTTTCAATTTTAAAAATCATTTGCGACATATAGTCACGGATTTCCTTGACATCAACTGGCGACTTGACCTTGAAATCAGCTGGATCATTGGGCTCACCCGGTTGAGGCAGACGGAGAGTGATTTGATTGACCTGTGGAGTGTTGTTATAAACTTCTCGGCGCCCTTTCATGTGAACAACCTTACCTGCTGTAAAGGCCTCAACGTTATGAGGTTGGGCATCCCAGAGCTTCCCATCAATCTCGCCACTATCATCTTGGAAGGTAAAGGCTAGGTAGTTTTTCCCAGCTCGAGTTTGCCTCAGGTCAGCTGATTTGATTAGGTAAAAGCCTTCAAATAGCTCATCTTTTTTCATGTGACTAATCTTCATATTCTTCCTCATTTTCTTGGAAATGGAGTAGATCAAGCGCAGGCTCACCTTCTGATAACTCAATGTGACGGAGCGTCCGCTCGATAGCTGTGGTACGACGGTTTAATAATTCATCAATATTGCCAGAGGCATGTTGGAGATGTTTTTGTGCCTTTACCAGAATACCACCAAACTTGCCAAACTCGGTCTTGACGCTGGCAAGCGTCTTACTGATATGGTCGGCACTCTTTTGGATATTGAGAGTCTTGAAGCCAACTGATAGGGAGTTGAGCAGAGCTGATAGGGTACTTGGACCTGCGACAATAATCTGCTCTTCCCGCCTCAAATCATCAAAGAAGACAGGATTGCGGACGATTTCTGAGTAGAGACCTTCTGTCGGAACAAACAAAACTCCAAAATTGGTCGTCCGAGGTGGTGCTATGTACTTGCTTTTGATATCCTTGGCAAAGCGCTTGACGCTTGCTAAAAGCGATTTACGACAGCGTTCAATCTCGTCCTTGTCACCCGCTTCATAGGCTTCTTCTAGACGGTAATAATCTGCCAGTGGAAACTTAGAGTCAATTGGTAGGTAGACGTATTCCTGGTCGCCTTGTCCGGGCAACTTGATGGCATACTCCACTCGTTCACTAGAGTTTTCAACCGTTGCATATTCTCGTTCGTACTGGGCAGGTGTCATAATATCTTCGATGATTTGCCCCAGTTGCAATTCTCCCAGAATCCCTCGTGTCTTGGTTCCAGAGAGAACCTTGTTGAGGGCGCCGACATCGCGGGCAACTGTCTGCATTTCTCCAAGACCACGATTGACAGACTCCAGTTGTTTGGAAACTGTCTCGAAGGAGGCTTGTAAGCGTGTCTGCAAGGTCTTTTCCAACTTTTCCTCGACTGTCTGGCGCATTTGTTCCAAACGTTGCTCATTGGATTCCTGCAGGGCTTGGAGACGTTGGTCGGTCTTGTCTCTGGTTTGGAGGAGATTATCTGTCATTTCTTGACGGACTTGCGTCAATCCTTGATGCAACTCAATTCGCACTTCTTGCAAGCGGTCGCTGACAGACACTTCCAAATCTTTTTGGTCTAACTGCCTAGCTTGTCTGGCTTGTTCAAAGCGATAATCCAACTGGTCTGACAAGTGATCTGCCTGATCCTCCAAGCTCTTGCTGAGATGTTTTTCCTGCTTATCCTGTCTCTGCCAAATCAGAAAGAGGCCAGCCAGATTGGCAATCAATAATAGAACAAGTAAACTTTCCATCCTACCTCCTGTCCTTGCTATGCAGCACGACCACATAGCCATCTGGGCAAGTCACCGAAACTTCCCTATCTATATATTCGTTAGAAGCGTACACTTTTTTAAAGAAAAAATTTTCCTCTGTCAACTCATACTTGGCTCCAAGAATGGTCAGCTGGCTATCCCGAACTGGCATAAAGGCTAGATAGTCGTAGTCTGAACGGGGATGTAGCTGACTAGTTCCTTCTGGACAATAGGCAATCAAGTTTTGCCCATCCTCAATCGCTATCTGACGCATATAGGGCGCCAACTTGGGATTGCTGGGCAGAAAGACATTAGCCAACATGTGATCAATACGACCACCCAAAGCACCAAAAATAGTAACTTGAGCCTGAGGATTGTTCTCAAAAATAGTCAAGAGAGCCAATTCCAGATCTGTATCATCCTTTTCTGGTCGGGCTTGGACAAAATGCTGGGCACGTTTTTGAATCACCTGTCGCTCTTCTTCGGTCACAGAATCAAAATCTCCAACCGCTAGAGCAAGAGGTAGATTTTCTTCCAAGACCCAGAGCGATCCTCGATCCACACCGACAAAACTATCAAAGTCCGTCCGATAATGACCACGGTCTCCGCCTGCAAAAACGGCAACCCTAGTCCAGTTGTTTTCTGAGAGTTTGTACTCGCTCATTGACATCTCCCTTAAAGACATAGGAACCTGCTACAAAAACGGTCGCACCAGCTTCTTTGGCTTGAGCAATAGTTTGGCCATCAATCCCGCCATCGACTTCGATTTCAAAGTTCAAGCCTTTTTCATCACGTAGAGCAATCAACTCACGGACCTTATCCATGGTTTCAGGCAGAAAAGCTTGCCCACCAAAGCCAGGGTTAACCGTCATGACTAAGACTTGGTCAACTAGGTGAAGCACGTGCTTAATCGCTTCAACAGGCGTACCAGGGTTAATGACAACCGAAGGTTTAACACCGAGTGAACGAATTTTTTGGAGGGCACCATGAATATGAGGTGTTGCTTCCACATGGATACTGATGATATCCGCACCTGCACGCGCAAAGTCTTCTAAATGATGCTCAGGGTTTGACACCATCAAGTGGCAATCAAAGACCATCTTGCTATGAGGTCGAAGAGCTTCGACCACACCTGCACCAAAACTGATTTGTGGCACAAAGTGCCCATCCATGATATCGATATGGGCATATTCTGCCCCAGTTGCTTCTAGGCGTTTGATTTCACGTTCAAAGTTGGCATAATCTGCTGCCAGAATTGACGGAGCAATCTTGTATTGAGACATAGGTTTCTCCTTATTTTGGAATTTTTTTGCTGACTTTTTTATAGGTTTCTCTGCGATTTTCAATCTCACTGAGGAATTGCAGGTAGTTGTCAAAACGGAAGGTGGCAATAATTCCTTCTTCTACAGCTGGCTTAACCGCACAAGACGGCTCATGGGTATGGGTACAAGTACGGAACTTACAATCTCGGCTAACACTAGCAATCTCTGGAAATGCCTGATTGAGGTCTTCAGCCGTTGATACTTCATAATCCAGTGATGAAAAGCCTGGTGTGTCTGCGATTTTACCCCCATTGAGGTTGTAAAAACTAACAGCTCGAGTGGTATGGCGACCGCGACCCAGACTGTCTGAGATTTCTCCTGTTTCAAGATTGAGATCAGGTGCGATTTTATTGAGAAGAGTTGATTTCCCAACACCTGTCTGCCCCATGAAAACTGTAACCTTGCCAGTTAACAAAGGAAGGAGTTTCTCTTTACTGGTTACAAAATCGTAGCCGATATCACCATAAGTCTGTTGATAAAAATCCAGTTCCCCTCTATCTTCCAGTAGGTCCATCTTGGAAATATAGACGATGGGATGGATGCCTTTGTGTTCCAAAAGAACTAAGAAGCGATCCAGTAAATTGCTGTTGAAGTCCGGTTCCTTGACGGACATGATCACCACAGCTTGGTCAATATTGACAATAGGCGGACGGACCAGACTGTTTTTCCGTTCGTGAATCTTGAGAATATAGCCTTCTGAATTTTCTTCGGCAGAAAAGTCGACCCAGTCCCCAACGTAAGGGGTATGACCTTTTTTACGGAAATTTCCACGCGCTCGTGTTTGATAGACTTTGCCCTCACTCTCTACATAGTAGAACCCAGCCAAGGCTTTAATGATTTGTCCCTGCATCTTAGAGTCCTTGCCCTTTAAGTGCATCTGCTAGGCTGGCAAATTCTGCCAAGCTGAGAGCTTCCCCACGCACACTTGGTGACAAACCTGCTTGATCCAAGGCCTTGGTCAGCTTGTCCTTGACTTCTTCGGTCTTACCAAAGTAACCTGTCAGGTTATTCCATAAGGTCTTGCGACGATGAGTGAAACTTGCCTTGGAAACCTTAAAGAATAAGTTCTCATCTTCTACTGCTACAGCTGGCTCTGGACGACGCACCATTTTCAAAATGGCTGAGTCCACATTTGGCGCTGGCACAAAGACCGTACGAGGTACGATAAAGGCAACCTTTGCCGTCATGTAGTACTGAACCGCAATCGACAAGCTACCATAAGCCTTGGTATTCGGTTGAGCGGAAATGCGGTCAGCTACCTCTTTTTGCATCATGACCACAAACTCACTAAAAGGAATGCCACTTTCGATCAAGTGCATGAGAATAGGCGTTGTGATGTAGTAAGGCAAATTAGCCACTACCTTGATTGGCAGGTCAGGATTTTTGAAATTCTGGATATGTTGCGCCAAGTCAACCTTGAGAATGTCCTCGTTGACCACGGTCACATTATCAAAATCACGCAAGGTATCTGCCAAAATCGGCACCAAACGGTGGTCAATCTCAAAGGCCATGACCTCTGCTGCACGCTCAGCCAGAAACTCCGTCAAGGCACCAATCCCTGGCCCGATTTCGATGACATTAACCTGGTCATCAATTTCAGCCGTATCCACGATTTTTTGAAGAATATTGGTATCCGTCAAGAAATTTTGCCCGAAGGACTTTTTAAAGGTAAAACCGTGACGCTCCAGCACTGCCTTGGTCACGCTATAATCTGCAATTCTCATCTATTCTCTTTTCTATTATCTGTTACTACTATTGTAACACATTCCCCTTACATTTGGGGTCTGCTTAACTATTCTCATAAGATTTCATAGCTTCTTCCACTTCTGCTAAAGTAACCCCAAACAACTCCAACCGCTTGAGCAGCTGTTTTCCATTGGAATAGCCAATTCGGAGAGCCTCTCCTAGATATTCTCGTCGCTTACGGCTATCTGCCCCTGCTAGAAAACCAAGGCGAATCAAGTCTCTACGACTGATGTCAAACTGACTCTCATGTTCAAATTGTTCTGTCACCTGAGCTAGAGCTGTTTTCAAATCTTCATAACTGGCATGCTCTATTCCTAGGGAACGTCCCTTGGTCTTGGACTTGGGAACAGCTTCATCTCGTTTGAGGAAGGCATGCTGAACTGTTGGAATGGCCGTCATAATCATGCGACGAATCCGCTCCCCATTAAAATCTGGGTCTGTAAAGACAATGATTCCATGACGTTGGTGCAGGCGCTGAATCCGCTCTATATCCCGGTCATTGATGGCAGAACCTCGTGTCTCATAGGTCTCTACATCGAAGTAACGTTTGATATTGGCCGTATCATCACGACCTTCAACCACGATGACTTGGGAAATTTTTTCTTTCATTACTTGCTGTCCAATCCAAAAATTCGCTCTGCATTTGCAGTCGTTGCCGCTGCCAGCTCTTCTGCCGTCATCCCACGCAAGGGAGCAATAAAGTCCACCACATAGCGAGTATAGGCTGTTTTATTTTCACGACCACGCTTGGGTACAGGTGCTAAGTAGGGCGCATCCGTTTCCACTAAAATCTTGTCCAAAGGAAGTTCTCTAGCAACTTCTTGGATATCGGTTGCCTTCTTAAAAGTCACCACTCCTGAAAAGGAAATGGTCATGCCAAGCTCGACAAACTTCTCTGCCCATTCAAGAGTTCCTGAGAAAGAATGCATAATACCACCACGAGGACCAACTCCCTCACTTTTGATAATCTCATAGGTATCTTCCAGCGCATCACGGGTATGGACAACAAAAGGCAAATCCAAGTCCTTAGATAGCTGAATCTGACGGCGAAAAACCTGCTCCTGCACCTCTTTGGGCGCTGTCATCCAATGATAATCCAAACCAATCTCACCTAAAGCAACAACCTTGGGATGCTTGAGCTTATCAAGTAAGTAATCTTCAATCTCCTCTGTGTAAGTCCCTGCCTCTGTCGGATGCCAACCAATAGTCGCGTAAAGTTGGTCATACTCATCTACCAACTCCAAGGCACGCTCTATCGTCGGTTGATCAAAACCCACAATATTCATCTGTGTCACACCCATCTCAGTGGCCAAGGCAATTTCTTCTGCCTCACGTCCAGCAAATTCTTCTACATTCAAGTGTGTATGTGTATCAAAAATCATCTCTTCTAACCTCGTTTTCTATCTTCTATTATACCAAAAAAACTGACCTCTCTCCTCATCTGAAAAAAATATTCTAAAACCCATTATCATCTCTTGACGCTCTTTTTCCAAAGCAGTATAATAGCACTTATTGAAATTTTCAGAAAAGGAAAATACCATGTTTACAAAGTTAAAACAGACCTTTATAGGCCGTCCTCTTAAGTCCTTAACCGAAGGCGAGGGAGGTCTGCTGGGAAAAATGCAGGCACTGGCCATGTTGTCAAGCGACGCTCTGTCCTCCATTGCCTATGGACCTGAGCAAGTAGTCCTCGTCTTGGCTAGCCTCTCTCCTCTAGCTATATGGTGGAGCCTTCCTATCGGCCTTTTTGTCCTCCTACTTCTGGCCAGCCTGACCGTTTCCTACCGTCAAATCATCCACGCCTATCCTCAAGGAGGAGGGGCCTATATGGTTACTCGAGAAAATCTATCTCCCCAACTTGGCTTGATCGCTGGAGGTAGTCTGCTGGTTGACTACATGCTGACTGTGGCAGTATCGGTATCATCTGGAGCGGACGCTATCACAGCAGCTCTCCCTGCCCTCCACCCTTACAACCTTCACATCTCCATTTTTCTGGTTTGCTTGCTTATGCTTTTGAACTTACGGGGCTTGAAAGAATCTGCCAGCTCACTGATGATTCCTGTCTATCTCTTTATCATCAGTACTGTCTTTCTCTTGCTCTATGGAATTTTTCAACTAGTGACAGGTTCCCTCAGCTATCAGGCAACTTCTCCTATCGGGCATGCTGTACCGAGTCTGTCTATCGTTCTCATTCTAAGAGCCTTTACCAGTGGTTCTGCCTCTCTGACAGGGGTTGAAGCTATTTCAAATGCCGTTCCTTTTTTCAAGGCTCCTAAAGAAAAGAATGCTGCTCAGACCTTGACCATCATGGCCTTGATTTTAGGTTTTCTTTTTGCTGGTATCACCTTCCTAAACTACTGGATGGGGATTCTGCCTCAACACGGAGAAACTATTCTTTCACAGATGGCTCAAGGCATCCTTGGCACTTCCTTTTTAGGCCACCTTGGATATTATATCTTCCAATTCTCCACAGCCTTGATTTTGGCTGTAGCTGCAAATACCGGCTTCTCAGCCTTTCCTATGCTGGCTTACAATATGGCTAAAAACAAATACATGCCCCATCTCTTTATGGAAAAAGGAGATCGCCTAGGCTACTCTAATGGAATTTTAACTCTGGCTTTTGGTGCTATGATTCTTCTTCTCATTTTTAATGGCAATACCGAACGTTTGATTCCTCTTTATACTATCGGGGTCTTCGTTCCCTTTGCCCTTTCTCAGACTGGGATGATTCGCCATTGGAAAAAAGAAAAAGGGGCAAATTTCTTAAAACCTGCCCTTGCCAATATCCTTGGAGCTATCATTTGCTACGCTATCGTGTTGATCCTGCTCTTTTTCCGTCTCAGTGATATCTGGCCTTTCTTCCCGATTATTCTCGTACTCACCCTACTCTTCTTGGCGATTCACAGTCATTACCAAAAAGTGGCCCAACAACTACGACTCTATGAAGGCATCGAAAAACGTACCTACGATGGCAATCTAGTTCTCGTCCTAGTAGGGAATGTCACCCGTGTAAGTGTTGGAGCCATTAACTACGCTCAAAGTATTGGTGATGAAGTCTTAGCCATGCACATTTCTACTAAGGAAACAGCAGAAAAAGATCAAGAAATTCTCCAAGAATTTGCCGATTACTTCCCAACCATTACTCTGAAAAATATCAAGACCAGCTACCGCGACATCATCACCCCTACTGTCAAGTATGTCAAACGAATCTCTGAGGATGCCCAGAAAAAGAACTATACAGTCACTGTTCTGGTACCCCAGTTTATTCCTAATAAACCTTGGCAAAATGTTCTACACAATCAAATGAGCCTCAAACTCAAATACGCCCTTCGTTGGCACCAAGACGTCGTTGTCGCTAGCTACTCCTATCACCTAAAAGAATAAAGAAAAGGCCCTACCAGAACCAAGAAGCGTCTGGTAAGGCCTTTTTCTGAAACCAGTCATTATGCTTATACTCAATGAAAATCAAAGAGCAAACTAGGAAGCTAGCCGCAGGCTGCTCAAAGCACTGCTTTGAGGTCGTAGATGAAACTGACGAAGTCAGCTCAAAACACTGTTTTGAGGTTGCAGATAGAACTGACGAAGTCAGTAACATACCTACGGTAAGGCAACGCTGACGTGGTTTGAAGAGATTTTCGAAGAGTATTAACTGAAAAGCATGACTAGGAATATCATTGAATATGGTTAGCTAAATCTTCCTGAGCTTTTTTATTTGACTCAGCTTTTTCTTTCAGCCATTTTTCATAGAGTTCTTGGTACTGTTTAGCAGTTACTGCCTCTTTTTGCAATTCAACATATTTGTAGTTATCAGCATTTCCTTTATTCCCAACGAATGAGAATGGGCCTGTAAACGGTACAGTCTTACGGAAGATTGGGTTGGCTCCACCACTTTGAACTGGTAGGAAGAGGGCACTATCTGTCAACCAAGCTTGGGCTTCAGCATATTTTTCATAGCGAGCTTGAGTATCTGTGATTTCCGCATCTGCCTGATCCAAGAGTTTCTTATAGTCAGCAAGACCAATCTTGTCCTTGACTTCCTTGTCTTTTCCTTCAGACAAGCCCATGTTTTTCAACTGAGAACCTGTCTCTGGATCAAGGATGGCTAGGTAAGTCTTCGGATCTGAGTAATCTCCACCCCATCCTGAGATGTCGATATCGTAGTCTTTTTGTTCTGCTGTATCTGCAAAGAATGTAGCTTGATCCTTCTCGTCTGGAGAAAGTTGGATAACATCAATGACTACATTCTCCTTACCAAGAGTTTCTTCCACTGTTTGTTTGAAAGATCCAGCCTGTTGCACATCTAATTTAGCAGTCTGGTCAACTGGCATATCCAAATGAATTGGGAAGGTTACTCCTTGAGCTTGCAGACTTTCTTTGGCCTTCGCAAACTTCTCTTTGGCCTTTTCAGGATTCAAGAAGGCTTGCTTACCATCGTTTAGGTTGATATTTGCCCAATCTTTACCATAGTTGACAATTTTCTCATTGACAATGTCACCAAAGTTCTTATCGCCAACTTGGACAAAGTTACTTGGTGTAACTGTGTTACGCAAGATACGGTCTGCTCCATCTTCACCATTTGTCTGTGCTGCATAAGCATGACGGTCAAAGGCAAAGTTGATAGCCTGACGGAAATCTTTATTCTGCATAGCTGCGCGTGAATCTGTCTTTTCCTTATCAGACTGTTTCATAGTTTGCTTGTAGCTTTGACGATTCACGTTGAAAAGATAATAGAAAGTAACTGAGTTTTGTGGTGTGTAGGTAATCTTGTCCTCATTGCCCTTCTTGAGTTCAGCAAAGACTGAACTTGTTGGGAAGATACGGCCATCTGTATAGTTACCATCCAAGAAACCTCTAGCAATGCTGTCTTGGTCAGAACCGTCAAAGAAAGAAAGTTTCACTTTCTCAATTTTGACATTGTCCTTATCCCAGTAATTAGGGTTTTTATCAAACTCAATCAAAGATTTTGATGAGAAAGATTTAAACAAGTACGGACCATTTGACAAGATACTTGATGGTGTCACACTTCCAAAGTCATCTCCCTTAGACTTCAAGAAGGCTTCATTTACAGGATTAAGGATACTTGCTGTTGTTTTAGAGTTCCAATAAGTCTCAGGTTGGTTGAGAGTGTATTGTAGAGTGTAATCATCCACTGCCTTAACACCAACAGTTCCAAAATCGGATGATTGTCCTTCAACATAGTCTGCCAGACCCTTGATAGAGTCTTGTACCAAGTACAAGTTTTCAGCCTTTTTATCAGCCGCATACTTGAGACCTGTCACAAAGTCATGAGCCGTTACATCTGCATACTCTTCTCCTTCAGAAGTGTACCATTTAGCTCCCTGACGGATCTTATAAGTGTAAGTCAAGCCATCTTTTGACACTGTCCATGACTCAGCCATAGAGGGGATGAGATTGCCATACTGGTCATTTTCCAACAACCCATCAATCAAGTTGGTTGTGATACTAGATGTAGAGTCTCGTGTAGAGGTAATGTAATCCAAGGTATCAGGGTTGCTGACAAAGATATAAGAGTATGTCTTGTCTGCATTGCTTGATTGGGATGACCCACATGCCGCTAGAGCTAGACCTGCTGTCAAAGCCATAGCTCCAAAAAGCATAACTTTTGATTTCTTCATGATTATTCTCCATTTTTTACAGTATGTGAAATATTATACACCATTTGAGCAAAAATATAAAGCCTTTTTGAACTTTTTTACAAAAATAAAAATCAGTAGACTCGAGTTCCTACTGATTTTTGTTATGGTTCGTTTGGATTATGCAGCCAAAACTTTGCGTCCTTTACGACGACGAGCTGCCAATACGCGACGACCGTTTTTAGTTGACATACGGTTACGGAATCCGTGTTTGCGCGCACGACGAAGTTTACTTGGTTGATAAGTACGTTTCACGATGAATACCTCCTCATAGATTTTGTATTCGTTTAGCCGGCTATAAAGTGATCAGTTACTAAACATACTTTACTATTCTATCTGATTCTTTCACTTTTGTCAATAGCTCAAGGCAAATGTTTCCAGCTTTTTGGCGCTTTTTCGAATGTAAGCCCTATCTACGATACTGTTTCAAGAAACGAGTCATCTTTTCTTGGATTTGGGCTAGTTCATCAACACGAGGAAGGTAAACGATACGGAAGTGGTCTGGTTCCTGCCAGTTAAAGCCTCGACCATGAACCAAGAGAACCTTTTCCTGCTTCAAGAAATCAAGGACAAACTGTTCATCATCATCGATACGGTACATATTGCGGTCGATTTTAGGGAAGATATAGAGTCCAGCCTTAGGTTTAACCGCAGACAAACCTGGAATATCTTGAATGGCATTATAAATGAAATTTCTTTGCTCGTAAATTCGTCCACCAGGAAGGAGCAATTCATCGACTGATTGGTGACCACCCAAGGAAGTTTGTACGACTTGCTGGGCCAAAACGTTAGAGCAAAGGCGCATATTGGATAGCATATTGAGCCCTTCGATATAGCCTTTAACGTGTGTCTTAGGTCCAGACAAGACCATCCAACCTACACGGAAACCAGCGATACGGTGAGATTTTGATAGACCGTTCATGCTGACACAGAAAACATCTGGTGCCAAGCTCGCCACAGGCGTATGCACATGTCCATCCATTACCATGCGGTCGTAAATTTCATCCGCAAAAATAATCAAATCGTTTTGACGGGCAATCTCAATAATCTCCAACAAGAGTTCCTTAGGATAAAGGGCTCCAGTTGGGTTGTTTGGATTGATAAGGACGATTGCCTTGGTATTGGAAGTGATTTTTGACTTGATATCGTCAATATCTGGGTACCATTCTGCTGCTTCATCACAGACATAGTGAACGGCATTTCCCCCAGCTAGGCTGACAGCTGCTGTCCAGAGAGGATAGTCTGGCATTGGCACCAAGACCTCATCCCCGTTGTCCAAAAGCCCCTGCATGGACATGACAATCAGCTCACTGACACCATTTCCAAGGTAGATGTCATCAATATCTACATTTGGGAATTTCTTCAATTGGCAATACTGCATGATGGCCTTACGGGCTGAGAAAATCCCTTTGGAGTCAGAGTAACCTTCACTATCACGCGCATTCATAATCAAGTCATGAATGACTTCGTCTGGTGCTGTAAAACCAAATTCTGCTGGATTTCCTGTATTCAGACGTAAAATCTTTTCTCCATTCGCTCGCATCCGCATGGCTTCTTCCAAAACAGGACCACGGATATCATAAGCAACATGCTCTAACTTACTAGACTTGTTATATTCTTTCATCTTGTTTCCTCAATTCATCAGGATAGTAACATTATACCACTAGAAAGAAAATGCGACAAGTTTGCTGAAATGTGTTACTAAAATCCTACAGAAGAAAAACCTCACTAAAAGCGAGGTCAAACAGGGAAGATAGCAGGTATTTTGCCAAAAAAACATTACATACCAAAAGATAAACCTAGAAAAAGCAAGGCTAAAAAGGAGTCATAAAGAAGATTGAACATGAGAAAAAGTCCCCATATCATCAAGTAATCCCAACGCCCACTTCGTTTTGCAACTAGGAATAAGATTAGATGGTAGAGTACATGAAAGACTAAAAATCCGATAAAACCTGGATAAAGAAACGGTACCAGACTCTCTAATTGCCAGATCATGATAACTTCTAGCAAGACTGAAACTAGGATGATTCCATAATAAAGGAAATTTGAATTTTTTGTTTCTTGAAAAGAGTTTTTCATCATTCTCCCTCCCTTCACTTCTTTCCTGCTATCCTTTCTTTTATTTTATCATATATTTATATAGATTTTAAGCGCTAACATTCTTTTGAAAAATACTTTTTTTGCTTTACTTCTGTATTGAAAAGGTTTACAATTATAGTAAGAAAATTTCAGGAGGTTTCATTATGGCACAACGTTACCAAAATATTATGGTCGCAATCGATGGTTCTAAAGAAGCGGACTTGGCTTTTGTCAAGGGAGTTCATTCTGCTCTACGAAACGACGCTAAACTCACCATCGCACATGTCATTGACACACGCGCTCTCCAAAGCGTATCCACCTTTGATGCTGAAGTTTACGAAGAACTCCAAGTCGACGCTGAAAGTCTGATGAAAGAGTACGAAAAACGTGCTAAAGATGCTGGGGTGGCAGATGTTCATATCGTCATTGAAATGGGAAATCCAAAGACCCTACTGGCACGTACTATTCCAGATGCAGAAGAAGTTGATCTCATTCTCGTTGGTGCAACTGGTCTCAACGCCTTTGAACGCCTCTTGGTTGGTTCTTCATCTGAATACATTCTCCGCCATGCTAAGGTTGATTTGCTGGTTGTGAGAGAACAAGAAAAAACCTTATAATCACAAAGAAAAGGAGCTCAGCGCTCCTTTTTGTTTACTATTTATACTCTTCAAACCACGTCAACGTCCATCTACAACCTCAAAACAGTGTTTTGAGCAGCCTGCGGCTAGTTTCCTAGTTTGCTCTTTGATTTTCATTGAGTATTATTTCTCTCTTTATGGCGTTCATAAGCCTTGAGTTGGCGCTGCAGTTCCTTTTTAATAGCAGGTTCTGGAGCATATTTTTCTTCCCAATCATCTGGCTTTAAGATTTTGTGGGTCACTGGATCAAAATGAGCCTTGCCATCTGGGAAAATTTTCCCCATATTGGCCTGATGGACAATGTCAAAAATACGTTCTGGGTCCACCCCCATCAAGACAAAACTACCGTAGGTAAAGTAAAGCGTGTCAATCAAGGCATCCACTTGCCCTATCAAATCTTGCTGGGCAGGCGTCTTCTTGGCTACTTTATCTGCCGCCTTATCAAGAGCTTGATGAAGTTGCGATAGAGCTTGATCAAAGTCCTCTTCAGAAGGGCTGGCAGCTCTAACAAACTCCACCAATTCTTCTATTTTAAAGCCAGCCCTGTGGGTTGCACCTTCTAAATCCCAAGCTCGAGGTTCTTCTTGGGTTCGTTCATCCATCATATGGTGGAAGGTCTTGACCTTATTGAAATGATAGTCACGGCTGACAAAGACTTTTTCTGAGGCCAGAACACCAAAATGTTCCAGGGCCTTGTGGATTCCGTCTTGCTGATTGCTGGTAGTGATGTGCTTGGCAACTTCCTTGACACTGCTACTACCATTTCCCATAGCGACCGACATACCGACACCCGCCAGCATTTCTAAGTCGTTATCTGAGTCACCAAAGGCCATGACTTGGTTGAGATCAAAACCATATTCTTTCCCGACTCGGCGTATGCCTTCCAATTTAGAGTTTCCTTGATTGATGACATCTGCTGCAAAAGGATTACTACGTGTCAATTTCAAGTCTTCAAAATCAACTGCCGCCTTCTCAGATTCTTCTGGCGTCATCAGCATTAATACTTGGTAGATAGGCTGATTCATCAGGTGAAGCAGGTCTTTTTCCTTTTGAGGAACAACCTTGCTGACCATGCGATTAAAGGAATGACTCACCGTCCGAGTTAAAACAGAGGGAACGAAGCGACTGATTCGTTGAGAAAAAGAACCCAGACCAAAGGACATGATTTTAGAACCCAACATGGCATCCTTGGTCCCTAGGGCAATCTCCTTGCCCTCTTTTTTAGCATAAGTAATTAGATGACGCAAATGTAACTTGGAAATTGGGCTCGTGAACAAGACTCTTTCTTTATTAAAGATATACTGGCCATTGTAGGTTACCGCAAAATCCAGATCCAAATCGTCCATCAATTCCTTAACAAAAAAAGGTCCTCGACCCGTTGCTACACCAACTAGTACTCCTTGTTCTTTGACAATCTTAATCGCGTCCTTAGTGGATTTCAAAACACTCTTGCGATCGTTGACCAAGGTTCCATCGATATCAAAAAAAACAGCTTTGACTTCCATCCTATCCCAATCTCCCCTTTTGTGATACAATGATTATACCACATTTCAGAAAGAGTGAGTAAATCATGCCTAAGAAAATCCTTGTTTTACATACGGGTGGAACTATTTCCATGCAGGCCGATGCTTCTGGCGCTGTTGTGACGAGTTCAGATAATCCCATGAACCATGTGTCCAATCCTCTTGAAGGAATCCAAGTCCACGCCTTGGACTTTTTTAACCTGCCAAGCCCCCATATCAAACCCAAGCATATGCTGGCTCTCTACCAGAAAATTAAAGAGGAAGCGGCTAACTACGATGGAGTGGTAATCACACACGGAACCGATACTTTAGAGGAAACAGCCTATTTCCTTGATACCATGGAGGTTCCCCATATGCCTATCGTTCTAACAGGTGCCATGCGCAGCTCCAACGAACTCGGTAGTGACGGTGTTTATAATTATCTGAGCGCTTTACGAGTGGCTAACGATGACAGGGCTGCTGACAAGGGAGTTTTGGTCGTTATGAACGATGAAATCCACGCTGCCAAGTATGTTACCAAAACGCATACAACCAATGTCAGTACCTTCCAGACTCCAACACACGGACCTCTTGGTCTGATTATGAAACAGGAAATCCTCTACTTTAAAACAGCTGAACCTCGTGTCCGCTTTGACCTTGATCACATACAAGGATTAGTCCCTATCATCTCGGCTTATGCTGGTATGACAGATGAGCTGATTGATATGCTGGATTTGGAACAATTGGATGGTTTGATTATCCAAGCCTTCGGAGCTGGTAATGTTCCCAAAGAAACGGCTCAAAAATTAGAAAGCCTTCTGCAAAAAGGAATCCCAGTCGCCCTGGTTTCACGATGCTTTAACGGTATCGCTGAACCTGTTTATGCCTACCAAGGTGGGGGCGTGCAGTTGCAAAAGGCAGGTGTCTTCTTTGTTAAAGAACTCAATGCCCAAAAAGCCCGCTTGAAACTCCTCATTGCCCTCAATGCCGGACTAACCGGACATGCTTTGAAAGACTATATGGAAGGGTAATACTACTCTTCGAAAATCTCTTCAAACCGCGTCAACGTCGCCTTATCGTATGTATGGTTACTGACTTCGTCAGTTTCATCTACAACCTTAAAGCTGTACTTTGAGCAACCTGCGGCTAGTTTCCTAATTTGCTCTTTGATTTTCATTGAGTATAATTCCCTCCTCTAAAAACAAATCAGGAAATCTTCACGATTCCCTGATTTTTTCTATTTACGTTTTCGTGTTGAACGACGTTCTGTCAAACCATGAGGTAAGAGAACTTCACGTTCTTCCAACTCTTCCTTGTGCATAATCTTAGTCAACATACGCATGCTAATGGCACCAAGGTCGTAAAGAGGTTGGGCAATAGTTGTCAAGTTTGGACGGGTAAAGCGTGAGATTTGTGAATCATCACTAGTAATAATTTCAAACTCTTCTGGTACTGACACACCCTTATCAGCAAGGCCGTTCAAGACACCTGCTGCCAACTCATCACCTGTTACAACTGCTGCAGTTGCGTTTGATGAAATCAAGCGTTCTGCCAAGGCATAACCGTCTTCATAAGTGTATTTAGACTCGAATACCAATCCTTCGCTATAAGAAATACCTGCTTTTTTCAAGGCTTCCTTGTAGCCAACCAAACGAACCTTACCATTGATGTCATCCACTAGTGGACCGCTAACGAAAGCAATGCGCTCATTTTCTTTAGCAAGGTAGGTTACTGCATCAATCGTTGCTTGTTTGTAGTCAATATTGACACTTGGAAGCTGATGTTCTACATCCACAGTTCCTGCAAGAACAACTGGTGTTCGAGAACGAGAAAACTCTGAACGAATTTTTTCAGTCAAGTGATACCCCATAAAGATGATACCATCCACTTGCTTAGAAAATAGTGTATTGACAACTGAAACTTCCTTGTCATCGTCCTCATCACTATTGGCAAGGACGATGTTATACTTGTACATTTCAGCGATATCATCAATCCCTTTGGCAAGCGTTGAGAAATAACCATTGGTAATATTTGGGATCACAACACCGACAGTGGTTGTCTTTTTACTTGCAAGACCACGCGCCACTGCATTTGGACGGTAATCCAAACGGTCAATCACCTCAAGCACTTTTTTACGGGTGTTCTCTTTTACATTCTTATTGCCATTGACTACACGGCTAACTGTCGCCATTGAAACTCCTGCTTCACGGGCGACATCATAAATCGTTACTGTATCGTCTGTATTCATTCCATTTCCTTTCTATATCATACCTCACGAGACTCCAAAAAAAGAGACGGTATGAAAATTTCGTTTTCATGATTCTACTTATTCCATTTTATCACTATTTGTAAACACTTTCAAGCATTTTTTGAAGATTATTTGAAAAAATTTCATAGAAAACTATGTTTATGAAGAAAAAATCACCTTTTCTTGATTTTTAATCCTATTTGCTGTATGATAAGGGAAAAGAAAGGGGGAAGAAATATGGCTTTTACCAATACCCATATGCGGTCAGCTAGTTTTGGCATTGTTACCAGCTTGCCTGATGACGTTATTGACTCTTTTTGGTATATCATCGACCATTTCTTAAAAAATGTCTTTGAATTGGAAGAAGAACTTGAGTTTCAATTGCTCAATAACCAAGGAAAAATTACCTTCCACTTTTCAAGTCAACATCTCCCTACAGCTATTGATTTTGACTTTAATCATCCTTTCGACCCTCTTTATCCTCCGAGAGTTCTGGTTTTAGACATGGATGGTAGAGAAACTATCCTCCTCCCAGAAGAAAATGACCTATTTTAAAAACTCTAGCCTTCAGTTACAAACGACTGAAAACTAGAGTTTTTTTATTTTTTCAAAGCATCATACAAGTTGCGGATAGGTTGCTTTAATATAGGATGGATAAAATGAGGCGCAATTTCTTGTAGAGACTCAAGAACAAAAAGGCGTTCTGCTATGTAAGGATGGGGCAAGATAAGCTCATCTGTATAAAGGATCTGATCCTCCACAAAGAGCAAGTCCAAATCAATCAAACGAGGCCCCCAATGTACTTCTCTCACCCGTCCCATCTCTGACTCAATGGCTAACAGGGTCTCTAATAGAACTGGTGCGGGCAACCAGGTTTCCACCTCAACCACTTGATTAGCAAAGCTATCTTGCTCCACACCACCCCAAGGCTCCGTCGTCAAGACACTGGACTCTTTGAGAATATGGATGCCACGATTTCGCATTTTCTCAATGGCTTGTTTCAAGTTTGCTTGTTTATCTCCCATATTGCTTCCTAAGGCGATAAAGGCCCGTTGCTTGCGACGATGAATGGTTACCGAGCAAGTATCTAATGGCAAATGCACTGGCGCCCAAGGTTTTTTTAGTTCCAGCTTTATTTCTTGGACAAGAGGATAGGCCTCAAAGGTACGTTCTACCAGTTTGTAGGCTACCGTTTCAATCAAGTCCTCAGTTGTTTCCTGAAACCAAGTCGTCCACTGCTGACACAGTTCTCCGTAATGGACAGAGGCCGTTAAATCCAAGTCTGTAGCCGCCTTGGTCATATCATAGGATAGGATTGCGGAAATAACAAACTTCTGCCCCAATTCTTTCTCACTAGGAAAAAGACCATGATAGGCAAAAATTTCCAAATCCTTAATCTGCAGTTGATCCATAATGATTCCTTTCTAGAAAAATCCGCTTCAAGCGGATTCTTTTACAGTCCCATTAAACGATAAGCTTGGTCTCGAAGGTCCTTATCTGTTTCAAATAGACCACGAGCTACTGTCGTCAAGGTTGCTGTGCCTGGTTTTCTGACACCACGCATACTCATACACATATGTTCCGCCTCAATGACAACAAAGGCTCCTTTAGCACCTAGATAGTCCATCAAGGCATCGGCCACTTCGATATTCAAACGTTCTTGAATTTGTGGTTTTTTCGAATAAACTTCAACCGTACGAGCTAGCTTAGACAAACCTGCCACACGACCATCTGGAATATAGGCAATATGCGCTCTACCATAAAATGGCAAGAAGTGGTGTTCACACATGGTATGGAAAAAGATATCCTTTTCTACCACCATATTGTCATCAATAATCTCAAAGGATTTTGACAAATGCTCCTCCGCTGTTTGACCAAGACCTGAAAAAATCTCTTGGTACATACGGGCTACACGAGCAGGTGTTTCCTGCAAGCCCTCACGGTTAGCGTCCTCTCCTACAGCCTCGATAATCATTTTTACAGCTGCTTCAATCTTTTGTGTATCCATTCTCGTTTTTCCTCTCCATCAGATAGGCTCTCACTTGGCTCAAGAAATACAAGGAACCTGTGACAATCCTAACTGTTTTTTTCTCTTCTTTTTTATCTGTCAATTTCTGCTCTAGAAAATCCTGCCAACCTTGGTAGCTGAGATTTCTAGACTTAGCTGCCTCTTCCAGCACGCTTTCATCAGTCGCCCGACTATCGTCAAAATGTGTTAGAGTAAGCTCAGTATCTGGCATGTCCCCCAGCAAGTCCAACATATCCTCTAAGGCTTTGGTTTTGATGCAAGTAAAGAGGATTTCCTTATGATAATCCGCAAAGCGTTCTTGCAAGGTTGCCAATAAAGCCTTGATAGCATGGGGATTGTGGGCTCCATCCAAAATCATCAAGGGGTCTCGAGACACAACCTGCAAACGCCCCGGCCAACTTGTTTCTTCCAAAGCTTGAGCAAGCAAGTCATTGCTTGCTAGTTCTCGACCATCTTCTTGACAAACAGCATCAAGTAAAGCTATGGCCATCCCAGCATTCTCTATCTGGTGCAAACCAAGCAGGCCAGTCTGGAAGCGACCTTGTCTGACAGCACTTGTATAGTCAAAGACTTCACCCGCTACCACACTCTTTTGATGACTAACCTGATAATCTGCCCCGTAGGCAAATCTCGGTGCATCTTTCCCTTCCGCAATGCGGTCAATCACAGCCAAAGCTTCTGGAGCGATACGACCTGTCACCAAGGGAATACCTTGTTTGATAATACCAGCTTTCTGCTCTGCTATGGCTTCCAAGGTGTCACCAAGTAGGGCTACATGGTCCAATCCAATGGTCGTAATGCCTGTTAGAATAGGCTGGCAAACATTGGTACTATCCAAGAGTCCACCCATGCCCACTTCCATGATAGCCACATCTACTTGCTCTGAGGCAAAGTAGTCATAGGCTATAGCTGTAATTATTTCAAACTCAGTTGTCCCCTGCAAATTGGTAGCCGATTCCCCTTCCAACAAAGACTGATAGTCTGCCATGAGGGCTTCTAGTCTAGCCTCTGGGATAGATTCCCCATTGATGCTAATCTGATCTGTGTAATGAATGAGATAGGGCGAGCTGAAAACACCAACTCTCAGCCCCATCTTTTCTAGCATATTTTTCAAAAAAGCAATGGTCGAGCCCTTGCCATTGGTTCCTCCGATATGGATAACCTTGAGTTTGAGATGGGGATTGCCACGCAAAGCTAACAGTTCCACCATGCGTTCCAAGCCAAAATGCGGTTGGTCCGTCCGATAGTTAGCAATCCACTGATTATTTTCAAATTCTTTCATCTTATTTATATTGTTTTAAATCTAGATTTTCCGCTTCATCAGCCAGACGAATGGCGGAGGCAATTTCAACTGCCATCCTGTGACTAGCTACATCATGCACGCGCACCACTTCCACACCCTGTCTCACAGCGATACTGGTTACATGAGCTGAAGCCGTATCTCGATTGCGGAAACCAAGTTCTGTCTCAGGATTGACTTCAAAACCATTCTCTTCTAGGATATTGATGACAAACCGCTTGCGCGAAACTCCAAGAAAGATTGGATAGCCTTTCTGATGGAGTTTATCCAGGTCTCGTAAAAGAAGCAAATTTTCTTTCTTAGTCAAACCAAAGCCAATTCCTGGATCCAACAAGATATTTTCTTGTGCAATCCCAGCTTCCTCTGCTCTCGCTAGTGCTCGTTCAAAGAAAGTCTCCATCAACTCTTCGATTGGCAATGTTTCAAAGTCAGCTAACTCTTCCTCTGTAAAAGTTTGACCAAAGCCAAAATGAGGAAAGATGAGTGAGCTAGGATGCTGAGGTCGCGCCATGACTGGATTAAACATGATGACTACTTTCGCTCCAGCCTTAGCTACCACATGGGCCATTTTTTCATCACCCATAAGACCAGTGATATCATTGACTAGATTGGCACCAGCAGCCAAAGCAGCCTCTGCTACTTGACTTTTCCAAGTATCAATAGAGATGAGGACATCACTTTCCTTGCGAATCGCTTTAATCACTGGAACAACACGCTGGATTTCCTCTTCTATCTCAACATAGCTACTTCCCGGCCGAGTCGATTCTCCACCGATATCTAGCATGCTGGCTCCTTCTGCTATCAATTTACGAGCCTGCTGGAGCGCCTGCTCAAGAGCAAAAAATTGGCCACCATCCGAAAAGGAATCTGGGGTTACATTGATAATTCCGCAAATAGCTGTCTTTGCATGATTGGCTTTACTTGACATATCGGTCACTCCCTCAAGGCTTTTCACCATATTATTTCTCTATTTTACCATAAAAAGAAAAAGATGGACACGATTGCATTCATCTTTTTCCCAGTAGAAACAAGTAAGCAATTGTCAAAAATCTTAAACAGAAATCCCTAATGTCCGACTCAAAATCACCACGAGAGCCAGCAAACAGAAAACAACCCCATTCACAATCATGTGAAGTAAGATAGACATTTCCAAACGTTGGGTCTTGTAAGCCGTCCAAGACAGAACGATCGACATAACTCCATAAATCAATAAAGAAGGTAAATTACTCGGTTGATGCAATAAAGCAAACACAACCGTACCGACTACAAATCCCAAGTTCTCTTTTCCTCGGAAAATCTTTTTAGGAACAATCCCACGACACAAGATTTCCTCACAAATCGGAGCAAGCAAGACTAGCAAGAAGAAGCTAGAAATCAGAGAACTATTCTGAACCATATCGTTAATCTGAGACTGGTTACCTGTTGTCGTCTCATTTGACAGTTGCAACAAGATAGAACCAAGTATATTTGAACAGATAATAACTAAATAACTCAAGCCCAAACGTGCCAAATCCTTAGCTCTAAAAAAAGAAAAATTAAAACTTGCTAACTGCGTTTTACGAGCTCCAATAATAAACAGCACCAAAACTACAATCGAAATACCAGCAACTATCAGTCCTGACTGCAACAGTGGTACTGCATTTAAAGTTAAAATAGCAGTAACCCCTATAGGAATCTGATATAAAATTGTCGCCAGCAAAAAGATTAACAGCCAGCCTGCACGATTCAATAATTCTTTCCACATATTTTTCTCTTTCATCACCTATCTCCTTTGTATTCAAAAAGGGGGAAAATCCCCCTGGGTTATCCTATTATAAAGCCATACTGATGTAGTTAAGGATAAACAAGGCATCCAAAATCCAAATCATGACATGAACATCTTTAGCTTGACCTTTGACAAGCTTAGTCAAAGTGTAAGTCAAGAAACCAACTGCAATCCCTTGAGTGATAGAGTAGCTGAATCCCATAAAGATAGATGTGAAGAAAGCAGGAACCGCTTCAGACATATCGTCCCAATGGATATTTTTCAAGCTAGCCAACATCATAATCCCAACGATAATCAAGATTGGAGCTGTAGCGGCTGTTGGTACAATCGCTAGAAGTGGGCTAAAGAAGCTTGAGATCGCAAAACAGATTGCCACGACCAAGGCTGTCAAACCAGTACGTCCACCTGCACCGATACCAGCAGCAGACTCAACATAAGTCGTTACGTTCGAAGTACCAGCGATGGCACCAATTGAAGTACCAATCAAGTCAGAGTAAAGAGCCTTGTCCAACTTAGCTGATTGGTGATTTTCACCATTTGTCGCTACGATACCAACTTTTTCACCTGTACCAATCAAGGTACCAATCGTGTCAAAAATATCTGTCAATGAGAAGGCTAGAATAGCCATCAAAGTTTCAGGCAAGCGAGCTGTATCTGAAATCAAAGCTCCCAAACCTTCTGAACCAAGAGCTGCACCAAAGACTGTCTTCAAGTCTTCAAAAGCTGCACCAACATGGTTATTAGCAAAATCGATACTAGACAAATCTACCAAACCAACTGCGATAGCAAGAACAGTTGTTGTCAAGATAGAGAGGATAATTCCTCCTTTAATCCCTTTAATGACAAAGAAGATTGTGATAGCAAGTCCTGCAAGAGCCACCAAAACAGCTGGATTATTAAAGCTAACCAATCCTGGAACTGCTGAAGCATTTGCTGTAATCGCTGCTTGAGCCTTATCAGCCCCTTCTCCTGCAACCGTGTAATTTCCTGGATCGATAGAGAATTTCAAAAGCCCAGCATTCTTAATACCTACGTAGGCAAGGAAGACACCGATACCAGCTGAAATAGCTGAGCGAAGAGCGTTTGGAATCGATTCAATGATCATTTTACGAACATTTGTCAAGGTAATAATCAATGAGATAATTCCACAGATGAAGACCATAGCTAGGGCTTCTTGCCAAGAATAACCGAGTCCAAATACAACTGTAAAGGTAAAGAAGGCATTGAGTCCCATACCTGGCGCTTGAGCATATGGCAAGTTGGCGTAGAAGGCCATCATCAGGGTACCAGCAACTGCACCGATAATCGTTGCGAGGAATACACCCTGAGCAGGCATTCCTGTTTGCGAAAGAATTTGTGGGTTTACAAAGAGAATATAGCTCATTGCAAAGAAAGTTGTTAAACCAGCGAGAACCTCTGTACGAACGTCTGTACCATTCTCTTTTAGTTTAAATAATTTGTCCATTATCAATCTCCTTTTAATTTTTACGAACAATAATAGAATTATATCATTTATCATTCACTTTTTCAATATCTTTGTTTGATTTATTTAAGAATTTGATGGAATTTCTTTTTTGGTTTCGAATCTGCTTTTCTTCCTGCTTTCTGTTATAATAGTAGACATCTTATCTGAAAAGACACTAGAAAGGTCCCTATGACGAAAAAAATTATTGCAGTTGACCTGGATGGAACCCTGCTCAACTCAGACAGTCAGATTTCTGACTTTACCAAAGAAACAATAAAAAAAGTTACTGAAAAAGGGCATCAGGTTATTATTACGACGGGTCGCCCTTACCGCATGTCAAAAGATTTTTACCGTGAACTAGGCTTAAACACTCCTATGATTAATTTCAACGGCTCCCTTACTCATTTACCAGACCAAGTTTGGGATTTTGAAAAGTGTTTGACTGTAGACAAAAAATATCTTTTAGATATGGTTCGACGTTCAGAGGACATTCAAGCCGATTTTATAGCTGGAGAATATCGTAAAAAATTCTACATTACAAATCCTAATGAAGAAATTGCCAATCCCAAACTATTTGGTGTGGAAGCTTTCCAGCCTGAAGATCAATTCCAGCCTGAGTTGGTAACCAAGGATCCTAACTGTATTCTGTTACAGACCAGAGCTAGTGACAAGTATGCCTTGGCAAAAGAAATGAATGCCTTCTATCAGCATCAACTGTCCATCAATACCTGGGGAGGTCCGCTCAATATCCTTGAGTGTACCCCAAAAGGTGTCAATAAGGCCTTTGCTTTGGACTACTTGCTCAAGGTAATGAACCGTGACAAAAAGGATTTGATTGCTTTTGGAGATGAGCACAATGATACCGAAATGCTCGCTTTTGCTGGGAAAGGTTATGCAATGAAAAATGCCAATCCTGATCTACTCCCCTATGCGGATGAGCAAATCGCCCTGACCAATGACCAAGACGGTGTTGCCAAAACCCTGCAAGACTTATTCTTATAGTCCATTCTGACCAGCTTGCGAGCTGGTCTTTGTGCTCTTTTCACAGTCTCATCAACCGGTTAATCGATTGTTCTACTTTTTGCATCCAAAACCTTGGAAAAGGCTTTCTTTTGTGATATACTTCACATATAAATACAAGAGAGCTCGTCACACTCGACTCTGTTGACACAAAATCAATCCAGTCCTGTTGTCCCTGTTCTCGGCCAATATCAAGGAGGATAGCTATGAAAGCTGTTGTTGTAAATCCAGAAAGCACTGGTGTTGCTGTTGAAGAAAAAGTACTCCGTCCACTTGAAACTGGGGAAGCACTTGTAGAAATTGAATACTGTGGTGTTTGCCACACTGACCTCCACGTTGCCCATGGCGACTTCGGTCAGGTACCAGGACGTGTCCTAGGTCACGAAGGTGTTGGTATCGTTAAAGAAATTGCACCAGATGTGAAAAGCCTTAAAGTCGGCGACCGCGTCAGCGTTGCTTGGTTCTTTGAAGGATGTGGTACTTGCGAATACTGTACAACTGGCCGTGAAACTCTTTGCCGTACAGTAAAAAATGCCGGCTACTCAGTAGACGGTGGTATGGCTGAACAATGTATCGTAACTGCAGACTATGCTGTTAAAGTTCCTGACGGACTTGATCCAGCCCAAGCTTCTTCTATCACATGTGCTGGCGTAACAACCTATAAAGCTATCAAAGAAGCCAAAGTTGAACCAGGTCAATGGGTTGTTCTTTACGGTGCTGGTGGACTTGGAAACCTCGCAGTTCAATATGCTAAAAAAGTATTCAATGCTCATGTTATCGCAGTTGATATCAACAATGACAAACTTGCCCTTGCAAAAGAAGTAGGCGCTGACATTGTTATTAACGGCCTCGAAGTTGAAGATGTACCTGGACTTATCAAGGAAAAAACTGATGGAGGTGCTCACTCAGCTGTCGTAACTGCTGTATCTAAAGTTGCCTTCAACCAGGCTGTTGACTCAGTTCGTGCTGGTGGTCGCGTTGTCGCTGTCGGCCTTCCTTCTGAAATGATGGAACTCAGCATCGTGAAAACAGTTTTAGATGGAATCCAAGTCATCGGTTCTCTTGTAGGAACTCGTAAAGACTTGGAAGAAGCCTTCCAATTCGGTGCAGAAGGTTTGGTAGTTCCAATTGTTCAAAAACGTCCAGTAGAAGATGCCGTAGCCATTTTCGACGAAATGGAAAAAGGTCAAATCCAAGGACGTATGGTACTCGACTTCACCCACTAATCTAATAGAAACCTATTTTAAAAGTTGGAATGCGCTTCCAACTTTTTTATATTAAATTTTTAAATAAGGATTCAAAAAAACTTCTCTAAAACTCAATATATCAATATTTTCAGATGTAATCTTTTTAATTATTTTATGATAAATAGTTGATTTTTAGATGAAAACGGTTTATACTTAAAAAGTCTTAAAGTTTTCTTAAACGAAAACTAAAACAAAAAAGGAGGAATGACAATAATGAGTATCGGAATCATTATTGCGAGCCACGGCGAATTTGCTGCGGGTATTCATCAGTCAGGATCTATGATCTTTGGTGAACAAGAAAAGGTTCAAGTTGTAACCTTTATGCCAAATGAAGGTCCTGATGATCTATACGCTAAGTTTAATAACGCTGTTGCTGCATTTGACGCAGAGGATGAGGTTCTAGTTTTGGCTGACCTTTGGAGTGGATCTCCATTTAACCAAGCTAGTCGCGTGATGGGAGAAAATCCTGAACGTAAGTTTGCCATCATCACAGGACTGAACTTACCGATGTTAATTCAAGCCTACACAGAGCGCCTCATGGACGCTGCTGCAGGTGTAGAAAAAGTCGCTGCGAATATTATTAAAGAAGCCAAAGATGGCATCAAAGCTCTTCCAGAAGAGCTAAACCCAGTTGAGGAAGTAGCAAGCGCTGCAGCTGCTCCAGTTGCCCAAGCTGCTATTCCAGAAGGAACTGTCATCGGAGACGGTAAACTCAAAATCAACCTTGCCCGTCTAGACACTCGTTTACTTCACGGTCAGGTTGCAACTGCTTGGACTCCAGATTCAAAAGCAGACCGTATCATCGTTGCTTCAGATAACGTAGCTAAAGACGAATTACGTAAAGAATTGATTAAACAAGCAGCTCCAGGTAAAGTGAAAGCAAACGTTGTTCCTATCCAAAAACTAATCGACGTTGCAAAAGACCCTCGCTTCGGAGAAACACATGCCCTTATCTTGTTTGAAACACCTCAAGATGCCCTTCGTGCTATCGAAGGTGGCGTGCCAATCAAAACTCTTAATGTTGGATCAATGGCTCACTCAACTGGTAAAACAATGGTTAACAACGTTTTGTCTATGGATAAAGAAGACGTTGCTACATTTGAAAAAATGCGTGACCTTGGTGTTGAATTTGATGTACGTAAAGTACCAAACGACACGAAAAAAGATTTGTTTGACTTGATCAACAAAGCAAACGTGCAATAATCGATTTTATGAAAGGATTTTAAAGATGTCTATTATTTCTATGGTTTTAGTAGTCGTTGTAGCCTTCCTAGCAGGTCTTGAAGGTATCCTCGACCAGTTCCAATTCCATCAACCAATCGTAGCTTGTACCCTTATCGGTCTTGTTACTGGTAACCTTGAAGCAGGGATCATCCTTGGTGGTTCTCTTCAAATGATCGCCCTTGGTTGGGCTAACATCGGAGCTGCCGTAGCTCCTGACGCTGCTCTTGCTTCTGTTGCTGCTGCCATTATCATGGTTCTTGGTGGCGACTTCACTAAGACAGGTATCGGTGTTGCCCAAGCGGTTGCTATCCCTCTTGCAGTTGCTGGTCTATTCTTGACTATGATTGTCCGTACACTCTCTGTCGGATTGGTTCACACTGCTGATGCTTCTGCTAAAAAAGGTGACTTCAAAGCAGTTGAACGTGCTCACTTTGTCGCACTTCTTCTTCAAGGTCTTCGTATTGCAGTCCCTGCAGCACTCCTTCTAATGGTACCAACTGAAACAGTTCAAAGCATTCTAAATGCTATGCCTGATTGGCTCAAAGATGGTATGGCTATCGGTGGTGGTATGGTCGTTGCCGTTGGTTACGCTATGGTTATCAACATGATGGCAACTCGTGAAGTATGGCCATTCTTCGCTATCGGTTTCGTGCTTGCTGCCGTGTCAGATATTACTCTAATCGGATTTGGTGCTATCGGTGTTGCTATCGCTCTTATCTACCTTCACCTTTCTAAAACTGGTGGAAATGGTGGCGGAGGAGCCGCAACTTCTAACGACCCAATCGGCGATATCCTAGAAGACTACTAAGATAAGAAAGGACTGAAAACATCATGACTGAAAAACTTCAATTAACTAAATCAGATCGTAAAAAAGTTTGGTGGCGTTCAACTTTCTTACAAGGTTCTTGGAACTATGAACGTATGCAAAACTTGGGTTGGGCTTACTCATTAATTCCAGCTCTTAAAAAACTCTACACTAAAAAAGAAGATCAAATCGCTGCTCTTGAACGCCATCTTGAGTTCTTCAACACTCACCCATACGTAGCCGCTCCAATCATGGGGGTTACTCTTGCACTTGAAGAAGAACGTGCTAACGGTGTTGAAATTGATGACGCTGCTATCCAAGGGGTTAAAATCGGTATGATGGGACCTCTTGCTGGTATCGGTGACCCAGTATTCTGGTTTACAGTACGCCCAATCCTTGGATCACTCGGTGCTTCACTTGCCCTTACTGGTAATATCTTAGGTCCAATCCTCTTCTTCGTTCTTTGGAACTTGATTCGTATGTCATTCTTGTGGTATACACAAGAGATTGGATACAAGGCTGGATCAGAAATCACTAAAGATATGTCTGGCGGTATCCTCCAAGACATCACTAAAGGTGCTTCTATCCTTGGTATGTTCATTCTTGCTGTCCTTGTTCAACGTTGGGTAAATATTAAATTTGCTTTCGATGTTGCCAAAGTTCAACTAGATGAAAAGGCTTATATCCATTGGGATAAATTGCCAGAAGGATCTAAAGGTATCCAAGAAGCATTCGCACAAGTAGGACAAGGATTATCTCAAACATCTGAAAAAGTTACTACTTTCCAACAAAACTTGGATATGTTGATTCCTGGATTATCAGGACTACTCCTTACTTTCCTTTGCATGTACTTGCTTAAGAAAAAAGTATCTCCAATCACTATTATCCTTGCACTCTTCGCAGTGGGTATTGTGGTACATGTTCTTCACATCATGTAATCAAGCAACTTAAAAGGAATCAGGTTCTAAAATCTGATTCCTTTTTTCTATACTTTTATTCGGCCAAGGCACCCATTGGATCCCATGGTGCAAGTACAATTGGTTCTGCTTCATAGGCAGCTTGTTCTTCAGCTGTCAGCAATTCTTTGCGGACAACGATTTGATATGTGTATTCGTCCATCCAAGCATCTGAGGCAACAAAGTAACCATCTGTACCGACCTTGTCTCCCCATGAGTTTTCAACCTTCCACTTAGTTGACTTGCCATTTTCGTCCAAATCAACACCTGTCAAGACCATGGCGTGGGTCATTAAGCTTTCACTATAGTCCAAACGTCCAGCCTTGTCTTGAGTAAGTTGAATGTCCATGCTTGATTCAAAGTCATAAACATCTGTCGCAAGGATTCCAGCTTTACGGTTGCTGAGCTGACCGACATCTGAACCAAACCAAACAGTCTCACCTGCTTGCATTTGGGCAATCGCCAATTCTTTCAAGCGCTCCATTGGAACGTTGATGTAACGAACCGCACGGCTACCAACTACATTTCCTAACATCTCAACTGTGTAAGATTTTCCGTAAGGCTTGTCAGCAGTTGGAGCATTGATAACAGAAACGTAGTCTTCTAGAGGAAGATTGACATATTTCTTGTAAAACTCTTGTGGTGTAATACCCTTTTCGCTTTGGTAGTTGTTATCTTTATCGCGATAAGCAAAGTCAAATTTACGTGGCGGAAGACCCAATGACATAGCAAGGAAGTTAAAGATTTCTTGCAAGAGGTCTTCTTTCTTAGCTTGAACAGTCGCTTGATCAGCACCTGAAGCTAATAGATCACGTAAAATTTGAGCATCTTGACGAAGCAATTTGTTGAGAATGGCATTTAGCTCACGGCTGCTACTAGATGAAACAGACTCAGGGTAAACTGACTTAGGCACGACACCGTATTTCTCAAAGAGGGCAACGACCATATCCCACTGACCACCGTCTTGTTGAGGTGTTTGAAGTAGGAATTTAACCTTGCGGCTCGTCAAGTCTTGGTCTGCAGTTGCAATGACTTGCTCCAAGAACCAGTTTGATTTCTCATACTTGTCCCAGAAGAATGTGTGGGCCTGTGACAACTCAAAATTTTCCAGTTTGTATTGTGAGATGAGCTTGTGGCGGAAGGTGTTGAGAGCCGCAAACATCCAGCAACGACCAGACGCTTTCTGGTTAGTAACCTTGTCCTTGGTCAAATCCAATGAGAAAACAGGTGTATTGTCTACATGGCTTTGGCGACGTTCTAGAGCTGCAAAAATTCCATTGTGACTAGCAGCATTTTCAATCGCTTGGTATTTTACATTTGCTTCATAATTGGCAAATAGTTTATCAGTAAATGATTCTTGAATCGCGTTCATAGATTCCTCCTTTTATTCTACAGTCTATTATAACTCTTTTCACAAAGGAAGCAACTGAAAAACATAAAAGGCAAGGACATTCTTCCTCACCTTTTTCGAATATAAAGCAAATTAAGCAATACTAGCAAGGAGAATTTCTAATTCCTCCTTGGTCAAGCGGCGCCATTCTCCTCGCTGCAAGTTCTCATCCAATACTAGCGTTCCCATAGTCAAACGTTGCAAGTCTACTACTTCCTTGCCACAGTATGCCACCATACGCTTGACCTGATGAAACTTCCCTTCTGCAATAGTCACACGGATTTGGCTCTGATTCTTTTCTACATCTATAGAAAGAATCTCCAGTCTAGCGGGCTGACAAGTAAAGTCTTTGAGAGGAATACCCTCAGCAAATGTCTCCACATCTCCTTGGGTCATGATTCCCTTGACTTGTGCCTGATAAGTCTTGTCCACATGACGCTTGGGTGAAAGAAGAGCATGGGCCAGCTTGCCGTCATTGGTCAAGAGCAAAAGACCATGCGTGTCAATATCCAAGCGCCCTACTGGGAAAACTTCCTTGCTACGAGCAATATCATCCAGCAAGTCCAGAACGGTTCTGTGCTTGAGATCCTCAGTCGCTGAAATAACCCCTTGGGGCTTGTTCATCATGTAGTAGACAAACTCTTCATACTCCAACACTTGCCCATCAAAGCAAATCTCATCTCTTTCTTCATCAATCTGCAATTTAGCTGACTTTTCTTTTTTACCATTTACCGTCACGCGCCCAGCCTTGAGCATGTTTTTGACCTCAGTCCGACTCCCAATAGCACAGGCAACTAAAAATTTATCTAATCTCATAGAACTATTATATCATATCAAAAGGAGGCTGTCTCAATGACCAACCTCCTTTTCGTTTCATACTCTTCAAAAATCTCTTCAAACCGCATCAACATCGCCTTGCCGTAGGTATATGTTACTGACTTCGTCAGTTCTATCTGCAACCTCAAAACAGTGTTTTGAGCTGACTTCGTCAGTTCTATCTACAACCTCAAAACAGTGCTTTGAGCAACCTGCGGCTAGTTTGCTCTTTGATTTTCATTGAGTATCAGATTTAAGAAATTAACTTCCTCGTCTACAGAAAATCGCTAAGACAATCATGGAACCTAGTACTGCCGGAATAATGGCAGTTCCTGCTATTATCGGTCCCCAAGTCCCAAAAAGCAAGTGGCCTATAAAAGCACCAATCCAACCCAGAAACATTTTTCCAAAACATCCCATTCGCTCTCCACGATTGGTCAGAGTACCTGCTAAAAATCCCACTAGGAGACCAACGAACATGCTTCCTAACATATTATCTCCTTAATTTGCCCAATTCCCATTACGGAAAAGAGGTACTCGCGTTCCATCCTCACGGATACCATCGATATCCATTTGGTTAGAACCAATCATAAAGTCCACGTGAACATCTGAACGGTTAAGTCCCGCAGCTTCAAGCTCTTCTTCACTCATCTCTGCACCACCAACGACGCTAGTCGCATAGGCTGCACCGATAGCCAAGTGGTTTGAAGCATTCTCATCGAAAAGGGTGTTGAAGAAGGTAATACCTGACTGAGAAATTGGGCTTGGATCTGGTACCAAGGCACATTCACCTAGGGCACGCGCACCCGCATTTTCAAAGACAAGGTCTTTCATGACCTGATCACCTTTTTCTGCAGTGATATCCACAATTTGTCCATCCTTAAAGGTTACCTTAATACCTTCAATGATATTTCCGTTATAGCTAAGCGGTTTTGTAGAAGTGACATAACCATCTGCGCGACGAAAATCAGGTGCTGTGAAGACTTCCTCAGTCGGCATATTTGGCAAGAATCCTTCACCCTGTGCATTGATAGCCCCAGCTGATTCCCAAACGTGGTTCTTTGGCAAACCAAGTGTCAAATCTGTTCCTGGCGCTGTGTAGTGAAGAGCTGAAAATTGTTCTTTATTGAGCATATCAGCTTTACTCTTAAGGATAGCTGCATGCTCTTCCCAAGCCTTAACAGGATCTTCTTCGTAGACACGGCAAGTTTTGAAGATTTGGTCCCAAAGGAGATCAACTGCTTCTTCATCGCTCGCAGCATTTGGGAAGACTTTCTTAGCCCACTCAAGTCCAGCAGCAGCGGCTACAGTCCAGCTAACCTTGTTGGCTTGAGTTGCGATACGCATTGGCTTCATGGCAAGTCCCATGGCTTTAGCAGAAGCCGAAAGCTTGTCAGCATCCACTCCATTCAAAGCACCCGGATCAGATGAACGAACTCCAAGACGGCTAGCCTTGTTCTCCAAAAGATAGTTCATCTCAGCAATCTTGTATTCAGGCACATTATCCAGACGCTCCATCGGCGCATGGAGGAATTTCTCGCGGTTAATGACATCATCTGTCCACTGAACGATGACCTCATGCGCACCCAAGGCATAAGCTTCTTTGACGATTAGATGCGCCAACTCACGTTGCTCCACATCGATAGAGAGAGCCAAAGTGTGCCCAGGTTGCACGTTAATTCCGTTCGCAACCAACAATTTCGCATATTTTTCTAGATTTTCTTTAAAATTTGGTAAAACCATTCTGTTTTCTCTTTTCTATTTTTATTTCAAATCTTTGAGCATATTTGTCTTACTCAAAATTCTTCCCTTACTAGTATATCACATATATTGGTAATTTAAAAAACAAGCTTACTGAAGCTTGTTTTAATTAGCTATTACAAAAATTGTGTACATATCTTTCGACTTCTTTTTCCATAGATTGAATCTCACAAATATCCCATCTATTGTTTTTAGAAGTTATCTTTGCCATCATCTGTAATTTTAAACTCTGACGATGGAATATCCCTTCTCTTTCCCATTGCTCTAATTTAGCCTCTGGATAGGAGTTGCCAAACCTGGAGTTCTGACTATCGGTAATGATACAAAGATTGCCAAAGGAATGTAAAAACTCAGCAGGTAATTGGCTCTCTCCATCATGTCCATTTGGATTCTGAGGATACCAATGCTCTATGGAGCGACGATATGCAAATTTGAAATTATCAAAATTAATATCCTTGTACTCTTTCTCTAATTCGGCACGATTTTGCCATAAAACATAATCTACAAAGTTAAAAGCATAAACGGGAATTGCCCCATATTTTTTGATACTTTTATCTTCGGTGAACAATCTTTCCTCAGCATATCTCACTGCCATTTTTTCAAGAAAATCCTTAAACTGACTAGCAAATTCTACTTGATTTAACTCTTCAATATGGTTAAACAAGAATTGCAAGATTTCATATAACCAACGACTATCACGATTGGCAGTAAAGGTCACAGCAAACATGGATTGAAGGAGGATAATGTTTTTGTTTAAATTGTCAAAGGTATTGTTTTGATAATTAATTCGAACATATTTCCGTCCTCTATTTTCATTTCGTTGATATGTCTCATACTGACCTCGTTTGATTTGCCATTCGGTTTCATTTTCTAATTGGACATTTTTTACGATAAACGTATCAAATATATGCTTCATAGTCAGAAGTAGTTGCCCAAATTGTTGGACCCATTCTCTATCTCGTCGTTCAATTTCAAAAATTTTCAATAATTTTTTATCATCAAATGTAGTTTCATCATTTCCTTCCATGATGAAAAAAACTTGAAGTAAAAATGTTGGAAAATCAATTACAGTCGTATAATTTGAAATATCTGTTCCATTATTTACTAAACTACTACTTTCATATTTTGTCTGAGTAATTGCATCTAGTAAACTTCGTTGCTCAATTTTTTTTACTCTTATTTTCTCAAATACACTTTCCAATTTGAAGTTAGTAGATTCTTTACCAAAAATTTTCTCCCCCTCTTCATCAGTATTGTCTGGTCTACTTCGGATTTGAAAAGTTTTTATTACCGGCTTATCAAATTCTGCACAGGCATCCCAAATTCTCGCAAATCTTTGTGCCATTTCTTGATCTTCACCGAACTTAGCCATCATTTGTGCCTTGAGAATCTCATGAGCCTCTAGTTGTTCTCCTCGAGAGTTGAAACGTTCGAAATAAAGATTCAAATCTAAATCTTCAGGAAGTATACTCCGAAAAATGATAACCTTCTCAAAAAGATAATCAACGAAAGACTGAGGATCAAGACGGCGCTCCTCTAGCACTTTTTTCAATGCGTCTCTAGCATGTCCGTAACCTCTAGTCAGCTCATTTTCATCGCCCTCTAAAATTTTTTTCTTGGCAAATAGATCTTGAATATTCTTATTTGATTTCTTCCGAGCTGGGAAGGTAAGATTGACAGCTTTCAATCTATCAAAACCAAACTCATGCTTCAAAGCTAAGGCAATCAAATTAAGGGCTGTTGTCCGTTGTTGCCCATCTATGATTTTGACAATGTCATTCTCTTTATTAACGACTAATGTTCCAATATAGTAATTGTCTCTATTTTCTTGAAAAGCATCTGCTACGTCGTTCAATAGCTGCTCAATTTCATCATAAGTCCAAGCAAAATTTCTCTGATAAAGAGGAATGGCATAGGTATCTTCATTTAACAAACGATTAACTGATAAGCTTATATGTGTTTCTACCATTTATCTTTTTCCTCTTCTATAATCTTATCCACAGTATAATTTTCAAATAATTCTCTATCTATCTTGACCATGAAATCATTCGGAGTGACAGCATGAGATAAAAGTTGAAATAGCTTTTGAACCTCTTTTTGTCTAAACCTTCCACCAGCGGCATAGTTCCCAACAGTTGCATCATATATGGCTTTAGACTTAACTCGAGGGTAGTAAGACCAAATAAACAAGGTCTCTACTATCTCCTTTGATAGCTCCTCTTTTCCAAATCTATCTGCGAAAAGCGAGCAAATATTTAGGAATATATTGTGACATTTAAGATAGCGTCCTTTTGAGCTACTGTAAATGTTTAACATACCTTCTGGGTAAGCTAAATTTTGTCCTTCCTCCTCTGACTCATTAGATATTCCTAACTGTTCATTTAAAAAATCTTTATGATTTTTAACAGTTTCATGAGCAGATTCAATATACTCAAAAAATTTACTTCCATCAATGATTGGCATAGTAATGGACATGGGGAGATTTTCAATATGACGATACAATTCTAAGTATGGAAAGTTCTGATTCAAATCAACGCCTTTAAAATCGTCAATAAAATCCTCTGTAAAACGGAGATAAGATCCATAACGCTTGTTTGTCAATCCTGTATCTCCTCGAGACCAACGTCTCATACGGAAAAGATGTTTATCAAACAACTCTTTGAGACTTAAATCTTTATCTTCTACAAATTGCTCCCACTTTTCAACAATCTTTTCATCTTCTGAATCTTCCTTGCGGAGATGATAGGCTTTGAGCAAATCATGAGGTTCTAAAGGTTTTCCACGATTATTCTGAGAATCAAATAGCTGAAAAGCCTCTGATAATCGTTTTTTGGGCATAATAATCACAGAGACAGCACAATTCTCTAATAAAAAGTTACAAATATCTTTTGCCTGATTTTCGCCAACCAATTGAGTCAAATTTTCCCACTCATTATAATTTTCACTCGCATGATAGCAAGATAGCTCTCCAAATTCAGCACTCAGTAGTTGATTAGCACCCTTATAATTCTCTAAATCATCTAATAAATGAAGAAACAAGGAAATAGAAATTAGCCGTTGCTGTCCATCGACAATATCTAAGTACCTATCATTTCCATCATTTTCATCATTTTCATGCAAGATAACGGAACCAATCTGATATTCCTTTTTCCCCATAGCATCTCGTAAATCATAAAAAAGATTACGGATATGTTTTCTGTTCCATTTATATGGTCTTTGATAAGAAGGAATCCGCAAATTCCCTTTTTTCAATAGTTCTCCAACCTTTTTAGAAGTAAATTGAATAGTCATTTTATCCTCATCTATATTTATCTATCATTTCTTGAACTGTTTGCTTCATATCCTCTACTAAAATCCGGGGAGATAAAACAGTAACTGCTTCCCCTTGTCCCAGCAACCAGCGTTTAAGACCCGGTGTATGCTGACTTTCAAACTGAAAATGAGTCCAATCGCCATTTTTCCCAACTATTTTTGCATTTGGAAATTGATCCATCACAATAGTCGGATCATACAAGTACTCGATTTCAATACTGATTTTCTTCCCGATAAAAGCATCCACTCTCTCGTTACGAATGTCGCCATCTCTAAATTTATCTCGATAAGAAATAGAGGGTTTCTCTATACCACTAAGAGACCATGACTGGATACGGTCTACTCTTAAAGTAATATAAATGGCATGTTTCAACTGGTAAACAACCAGATAGAAATAATGACTATCATAGTAAAGAGAGACTGGTAAAACAGTCTGCCTCTTAGAAGACTCAGAATAAGGTTTTTGATAGACAATATCTAGAACCTGTTCATGCAAAATAGCTTCTGATAAATTCCATATTTTCTCTATTCTATTTTGTTGATCCGTTAAGGGAGCATAGTTAAGCTTTTCGCTGCCAATGATCTGCTCAATTTCTTTCTGATCAGCACGGGGAACCAAGACCAGTAAATTAGTTAGTAAGCTAGCAATTTCTGGTCTGTTCAGTGCTCGATTTTCCAATAAAATCTTTGAAATAACGAGAATATCCTTTTTATTAAAAACTGACTTACTTGCTAAACAATACTTATTCGTCTTACGGTTATAAAGCAAATCTCCACTATAACTGGTATTACTAGATAAAATATCACGAAGTAGAGAAAAATCTCTCTGTATCGTCTTTTCACTAACCTCAAATTCCTGAGCCAATTGCTTTTTTCCTAACTGAGTCCCAAACTGTAAGCGTAAAAAGATCGTTAGCAGTCTCTCTTGATCATTCATTTGCAGTCCTTCTACATATTATTCAAACAATATTATTTCCAGTACATTATTATCACTTCTATAGTATAACTAGCACTTTATATTCAAAACAATTAAAGCAAAATAAACTAGCCCTTAGATGATTTCAACTGTACCACTATGCCAGATTCGAAGAACTCAACTACGGATTCTGGCATATTTTTTAAGTCTTCGGGTAAGCAGTCTGAATATACAATGAAGAGTTTGCTTCTTTTCTTATTCTCTTTGAATTGCTGCATCCAGTATTCCTGTACCCTTTGATCAGCCTCTCCCAAAAATTGAACTCCATCCAGAAAAATCAAATCATACTCTGTATACCCCATTTGCAGTTTCATCCATTGACTATGTTTAGAAAAAATCAAATTATCTCTCACTCGATAATATGCAAGTGATGCTATTGGAGTAACAGGTTTTATTTTAGTTAACGTATAATAAAACAAATGCCATCTATCAGTCTCTGAAATACCGCAAATGTAAATACATTGAGAATCTTCTTTTAAGTCTATTTGTGGGAATCCGGTCCAATCATTCCCATCATCTTTCAAGCCTTTTTCAAAATTATAAATTTCCTCTTCAATTGACACATTAGAATTTAAAATTTCTTGATTCACCATATTATACTCTCTTTTCTATTATTTTTAAGAGAATTATAACAAATCAAGTGGACATATTTTGTCCACTTGATCAAAATAAGCAATTTTTTAAAACAATTCATCAAACAAACTCAACTGGTTATCCTCTGGCATATTGCCGAGGATGCCCATTTCGTCCATCTTTTCAACCAAGGTTGATGAAAGCCCTCCACGCTTGCGCAATTCTGTTTTAGAGAGGAATTCTCCCTCTTCACGCGCTCGCACCAGTTGCTTGGCAACGTTCTCTCCCAGACCATCCATTGCTACAAATGGCGGGATGAGGGTATCCCCATCGATAAGGAACTCTGTCGCCTGACTGCGGTAGAGATCGAGTTTACCAAACTTGAAACCACGTTCCCACATCTCATTGACAATCTCAAGAGTTGTATAAAGATCAATTTCCACATTAGAGGCTTCATTGTTCTTCCGTTTTTCAGAGATTTCTTCCATTCTGCGTTTGATGGCATCCAAGCCCGCACCCATGGTCTTGATATCAAAAGCCTTAGCACGAATGGAGAAGTAAGCACAGTAATAATAAATGGGATGGTGAACCTTGAAGTAGGCCACGCGCAAGGCCATCATAACGTAGGCTGCCGCATGGGCCTTAGGGAACATATACTTGATTTTCCCACAAGATTCGATATACCACTCTGGCACCTTATTAGCCTTCATGGCTTCGATATAGCCATTGCGCTCCTCTTCTGAAATCTTCAGCCACAAGCCCTTACGTACCCGTTCCATAATGGTAAAGGCCATCTTAGGTTCCAGACCCGCATGCATGAGGTAAACCATAATGTCGTCCCGACAACCGATAACAGTCGATAGATCCGCAATTCCTTGCTTAATCAGATCTTGAGCATTCCCCAACCATACGTCAGTACCGTGGGACAGACCAGACAACTGCAGCAACTCCGCAAAAGTCGTCGGATGCGTCTCGTCTACCATCCCACGTACAAAGTTGGTTCCAAACTCTGGAATGCCCAACATACCCGTCGCTGTTCCTATTTGTTCAGGTGTTACACCTAAAACATCTGTCCCTGAAAAGAGAGCCATCACGCCTTCGTCATCCATAGGAATTTCATTAGGGTCAATCCCAGATAAATCTTGAAGTTTCCGAATCATGGTCGGATCATCATGTCCCAGTACATCGAGTTTGAGGACGTTCTCATCGATATCGTGGAAGTTAAAGTGGGTCGTTTGCCATTCAGCCGTCACGTCATCTGCTGGATACTGGACAGGCGTAAAATCATAGACATCCATGTAGTTAGGAATAACAACGATTCCCCCGGGGTGTTGTCCTGTTGTACGCTTGACACCGGCAGCGCCTTGAGCAAGACGTTCCACCTCTGCATCACGATAAAACTTCCCATAATCTCGCTCGTAACCCTTGACAAAGCCATAGGCAGTCTTGGCAGCCACCGTACCAACCGTTCCTGCACGGAAGGCATATTCCTCACCAAAGATATCACGCACATCCAAGTGGGCGCTAGGCTGGTCTTCTCCCGAGAAGTTCAAGTCAATATCAGGAACCTTATCCCCATCAAAACCAAGGAAGGTCTCGAAAGGAATATCCTGTCCGTTTTTGCTGAGTTTATGACCACAGTTTGGACAGTCCTTATTGGGCATATCAAATCCTGAACCGTAAGAACCATCGGTGATAAATTCACTGTACTGACACTGACCACAGACATAGTGAGGAGAAAGAGGATTGACCTCTGTAATCCCAATCATGGTCGCAACGAAACTAGATCCAACAGACCCACGAGAACCAACTAAGTAGCCCCGTTCATTGGAACGTTGTACCAGCATCTGGGAAGCCAGATAAATCACAGCAAATCCATTCCCCAGAATAGAAGTTAATTCTTTTTCAATCCGCAAATCAACAATATCTGGCAGCGGATTTCCATAAATCTCAAAAGCTTTCTTATATGTCAACTCAGCAACTGTTTCTTCAGCCTTGTCGATGAAAGGCGTGTATAAGTCACCCTTAACAACCTCAACGGGTTCAAAGATTTCTGCCAAGGCATTGGTGTTTTCAATAACCAATTTCCGAGCTAATTCCTCTCCCAAGAAGGCAAATTCATCCAACATCTCATTAGTTGTTCTAAAATGAGCTTTTGGAAGAGGAGCAGGTTGAGCATGTTCCCCATGACCTATAGTTCGGTTAATCATTGCCCCCTGTCCCAAACTACGGACGATAATTTCACGGTAAATCTCTTCTTCAGGTTCGATATAGTGGACATTTCCCGTAGCCAGAACAGGCTTACCAAGACGATCTCCAACCTCTATCAAACTTTTGATAATGGTCTGTAGTTCTTCCATATCCTTGACCTGCTCCTTAGCAATCAAGGGAGCGTAGATAGCTGGTGGCATGACCTCGATAAAGTCATAATACTTGGCCACCTCAACCGCCGCATCCACACCTTGGGAAACGACTGCATCAAAAACTTCACCTTCAGAACAGGCTGAGCCTAAAATCAAACCTTCCCGATGGGCATCTAAAACCGTTCTCGGAATCCGTGGCACCCCTTCAAAGTACTTGGTATTGGATAAAGAAACCAGCTTAAAGATATTTTTTAGACCCACCTGATTCTTGACATAGATGGTCGCATGCTTGATCCGAGCTTTTTTATAAGAATCTGGACTAATCAAATCAATGTTAAGTCTAGCTAGATCGGTCACACCATGTTTTTCTGCTACTTCTTTGATAAAAATAAAGAGCAGACGACCAGTAGCTTCCGCATCGTAGTTGGCCATGTGGTGATGTTCCAAAGCCACACCAAAACGCTTAGTTAAAGGCCCCAAACCATGACGTTTATACTCAGGATAGAGATTTCTAGCAAACTCAAGTGTATCAATAACTGGCTGACTAATCTTTGGCAGACCATGACGCTCATAATTGGCATTCATAAAGCCAACGTCAAAGGTAGCATTATGGGCAACTAAGACTGTATCCTTGCAGAATTCTTGGAATTCCTGTAGCACTTGTTCCAGTGGTTTGGCATTTTTGACGTGATCATCTGTAATTCCAGTCAACTCAGTAGTAAAAGCTGACAAGGGATGCCCAGGATTGATAAATTCATCAAATTCAGCAATAACATTCCCCTTGTACATCTTAGAAGCCGCAACCTGAATCAAGTCATTATAGATAGCTGAAAGCCCCGTCGTTTCCACGTCAAAGACCACATAGGTTGCTTCGGACAAGTCCATCTCCACTTCATTGTAGACGATAGGGACACGATCCTCCACGATATTGGCTTCCATTCCATAGATTAGCTGAATTCCCGCTTTCTTAGCCGCCTTATAGCCATGTGGGAAAGACTGGACATTCCCATGGTCCGTTATGGCAACCGCCTTGTGTCCCCACTTAGCAGCTGTCGCAACGATCTCTTCTACCTCGGGTAGAGCATCCATAGTCGACATGTTAGTATGAGCGTGAAACTCAACCCGACGCTCACCTTCTGGCATCAAATCCTTCCGCTCATAGTGAACAACTTCCTGCACATCCTGCACGTTCATAGTCAAATCGCGTGTGAAGTTATTCATCTCCACATTCCCACGAACTCGGAGCCAAGAATTTTTCTTAATTAGATCAAATTTCTGAGCCTCTTCCTCGTTCTTAACCCACTTTTGCATAGAAAAACTGGAAGTGTAGTCTGTCATTTTAAAGTTGATCAAAACACGCCCTGTTCTGGTCACTTTTTGCTCCACATCAAACACAACACCTTCAAAGACCAGACGATTTTCCTCCGTCGTCACTTCGATCATAGGAGTAATCTCTGCCTTATCCAGCTTCGGTTTAGCTGCAGCTTTTTTAGCTTGAAAATCAAAGGATGGTTTCTCTTCCGCTGGAGGAGGTGCCATCTGTTCTAGTTGTTCCATAGCACGGAGCGCTTCCTCATTGGCCGCTTGAACAATCTGCTCATTTTCAGCATGGAAGGCCTCTTCCTGCTCTTGGGTCAACACATCATTTTTCTCTACTTGACAATTAAAAGTTGGAAAACCAAACTTTTCAAGTTGTTTAGCTAAATTAGGAAGATGATTCTTCTTAAAGTGTTCCTTATCAATCGCCTCGGAACCTTCAATAAAGAGTTGGTTCCCCTCCGCACGAACTTGCAAATTTTGATAAAGTGACTTAAAACCTTGACTAGCACATGGCCCCTCAGAAAAAGCCTCTCTATAATAGGCCTGCAAGAGTTGATTTGAAAATTCTTGAGACAGAGCCTTGATTTCGAAAACAGCTTTATTTCCTGTCTTAGAAAATTCTTCGCTCAAACCTTTCTTTAATTCTAAAAAGATTTCAATCGGTAAAATATTAGAAAATACGAAATGAAACTCCCATACCTTACTAATTTTATGAACCACAACTCGCTCAATATCAGCCTGTGCTAAAGCAGGAGCCTGTCTCATTTCAGAAGGCATCCCCAGTTGATTCATCAAAATTTCAAAACTATTTGACATTCATTTTCCTCACATTATTCTCCTACTATTTTACCATACTTAGAGGTGTTTTCTAAAGACAAAAGGAAGCCACTAAGTGACTTCCTTCTAGAGTGAGGACTGATTAGTCTTCACCTTTGTTTTTCTTAATGATTTCTTCTTGTACTGACTTAGGTACATCTTCGTAGTGGTCAAATACCATCATAAATGTACCACGTCCTTGAGATGCAGAACGAAGAACTGTTGCGTAACCGAACATTTCAGCAAGTGGAACGTAAGCACGAACGATTTGGCTGTTACCATGTGCTTCCATACCATCTACACGTCCACGACGAGCAGTTACGTGCCCCATAACATCACCAAGGTTTTCTTCTGGAACAGTGATTGTTACAAGCATCATTGGCTCAAGGATAGCTGGTTGTGCTGATTTAGCAGCTTCTTTAAGGGCAAGTGAAGCCGCGATCTTGAAGGCAGTTTCAGATGAGTCGACATCGTGGTATGAACCATCGTAAAGCTTAGCTTTAACGTCAACCATTGGGTAACCTGCAAGAACACCGTTAGCCATAGATTCTACCAAACCTTTTTCAACCGCTGGGATAAATTCACGAGGAACCACACCACCGACGATTGCGTTTTCGAATTCGAATCCTTTACCTTCTTCGTTTGGAGTAAATTCAATCCATACATCACCGAATTGACCTTTACCACCAGACTGACGTTTGAAGAATCCACGTGCTTGAGTAGAAGCGCGGAATGTTTCACGGTAAGATACTTGAGGAGCACCTACGTTTGCTTCAACTTTGAACTCACGACGCATACGGTCAACAAGGACGTCAAGGTGAAGCTCACCCATACCTGAGATAACTGTTTCTCCAGTTTCAACGTTTGTTTCAACGCGGAATGTTGGATCTTCTTCAGCCAATTTTTGAAGGGCGATACCCATCTTATCTTGGTCAGCTTTAGATTTTGGCTCAACCATCAATTGGATAACTGGTTCTGGAACGTTGATTGACTCAAGGATGATTTTAGCTTTTTCATCTGTCAATGAGTCACCAGTTGTAGTATCTTTCAAACCAACGGCAGCAGCGATATCACCTGAGTAAACAGTGTCGATTTCTTGACGGCTGTTAGCGTGCATTTGAAGGATACGTCCGATACGTTCACGTTTACCTTTAGAAGTGTTTAATACGTAAGAACCTGATTGAAGCACACCTGAGTAAACACGGAAGAATGTCAAACGACCTACGAATGGGTCAGTCATGATCTTGAAAGCAAGAGCTGCAAATGGCTCATCATCAGATGCTGGACGAGTTTCTTCAGCGTCTGTATCTGGGTTAACACCTTTTATTGCTGGGATGTCAAGTGGGCTTGGAAGGTAGTCGATAACCGCATCAAGCATCAATTGAACACCTTTGTTCTTGAAGGCAGAACCACACAATACTGGGAAGAATTCAACGTTGATAGTCGCTTTACGGATACCAGCTTTCAATTCTTCGTTAGTGATTTCTTCACCTTCGAGGTATTTCATCATCAATTCTTCGTCAGTTTCAGCAACTGCTTCGATCAATTTTTCACGGTATTCTTGAGCTTGGTCAAGGTATTCAGCTGGGATGTCTTCTTCAAGGATATCTGTACCAAGGTCGTTAGTATAGATTTCAGCTTTCATCTTGATCAAGTCGATGATTCCACGGAAATCATCTTCAGAACCGATTGGCAATTGAATTGGGTGTGCGTTTGCTTGAAGACGATCGTGAAGTGTGCTTACAGAGTATAGGAAGTCAGCACCGATTTTGTCCATTTTGTTGGCAAATACGATACGTGGAACTCCATACTCAGTTGCTTGACGCCAAACTGTTTCAGTTTGAGGCTCAACACCTGATTGTGAGTCAAGAACGGTAACCGCACCATCCAATACACGAAGAGAACGTTGTACTTCGATTGTGAAGTCCACGTGTCCTGGTGTGTCGATGATGTTTACGCGGTGGTTGTTCCATTGAGCTGTTGTCGCAGCAGATGTGATAGTGATACCACGCTCTTGCTCTTGCTCCATCCAGTCCATTTGTGACGCACCTTCGTGAGTTTCACCGATTTTGTGGATTTTACCAGTGTAGTAAAGAATACGCTCAGTAGTTGTTGTTTTACCAGCATCGACGTGAGCCATGATACCGATATTACGAGTTTTTTCAAGTGAAAATTCGCGTGCCATGAGGTTTGTTTCTCCTATTTATTTTTGATTTCTATTCTATTATAACACGATTTTAATAAAAACGGATAGGCAGGACCTACCCGTTCTAAATGTTTTCATGCTATTGTTGGTTTCAACTTGTAGATTTACAAATTGAATCGAACTCGGGCTAAAGTTAATTAGCCGATTTGAGCCGGAACGGGATGCTGTGTGAAAAAGATAAACTTCCTTGTATTCGTCGAATACTGCGTCAGTTTCCTATTTTCATCTTGCATCCTTACCGTTCCTAGCATCATGATATAGTTGAGCTCAAGCTAAAAGTCTGGAGAAAAAGATGAATCTCATTGGTTGCAATCGCAACCTGCTTTGATTCCCTATTTTCTCTGGGACTTTCTTAACGCTTTCGCATCCTATCTTACCAACGGAAGTGTGCGAATGCACGGTTAGCTTCAGCCATACGGTGAGTGTCTTCACGTTTCTTAACTGCTGCACCAGTGTTGTTAGCAGCATCCAAGATTTCTTTTGCAAGACGGTCTTGCATTGTGTGTTCACCACGAAGACGAGCGATTGTTACCAACCAACGAAGTCCAAGTGTTGTACGACGTTCTGGACGAACTTCAACTGGGACTTGGTAGTTAGAACCACCAACACGGCGTGCACGTACTTCAAGTACAGGCATGATGTTTTCCATAGCTGTTTCAAATACTTCAAGTGCATCGTTGCCAGTAGCTTCTTTGATTTGCTCAAAAGCACCATAAACGATTGAAGCAGCAGTACCACGTTTACCGTCAAGCATAACGCGGTTGATAAGACGAGTAACTAGTTGTGAATTGTAAAGCGGATCTGGCAATACGTCACGTTTTGGAGCTCTATTTTTACGACTCATTTCTCTTTATCCCCTTTCCTTATGCTTTTGGACGTTTAGTACCGTATTTAGAACGGCCTTGTTTACGATCGTTAACACCTGCAGTATCAAGTGCACCACGGACGATATGGTAACGTACCCCTGGAAGGTCTTTTACACGTCCACCACGAAGAAGCACCACGCTGTGCTCTTGCAAGTTGTGTCCGATACCTGGGATGTAGGCAGTAACTTCGATAAGGTTGCTCAAACGTACACGAGCAAATTTACGAAGGGCTGAGTTAGGTTTTTTAGGTGTCATTGTTCCAACACGAGTTGCAACACCACGTTTTTGTGGTGAAGAAACGTTTGTTTGAACTTTTTTATGACTGTTGTAACCAACGTTCAAAGCTGGTGATTTAGATTTTTCTACTTTTGATTTACGCGGTTTGCGAACCAATTGGTTAATTGTAGGCATCTACATTCTCCTGTGTTTTTTTATTTTTGGTGATGATACACTTGGTGACAGCTATCATCTGTGTGTACTTTTGCAACATTTGTCAGCACGTCCCTGTACACTCTTGAGAGACCAAAAGTAAAAAGTACCGTCTATTATTGTAACAAAATTTTCCCTTGGTTGTCAAGATATTTTTCTTTTTTTATTCTTAATTTTAGCTCTGCTAACTTCTCAAAGTAACTTCCACTCACCTGACCAAAGTGGAAATTAGTCTAAAACGGATTTTTATGGTGGAATTAAGTGTGAGACGTTTGAGTTAGAAATGAGGTCTACT